>PNNU01000313.1 GCA_013824385.1 Anaerolinea sp. | reverse complement strand
CTTTATGCCGTTGCCGTCCCCTACTTTACTAGTCTTGATTGCCTTGCGAATTGCCTTGCCATCCCGAAAATAATATCTACGTTTTCCGATCTGTAAATAAAATTCAGTGCCCCCCACCCCAAAAGCGTCCACAATCCCATCATTGGCTATATACAATTCAATAGCTTTTTTAAAGTCGCCCTTGGTTCCCTGACGGGAAATTTCAATCTCCTGTCCCAAAAATGTTACTACGGTGGTATGATCCCGCGACGGAGATCCGACGCTAACAGAAAGAACTTTCTTCATGGTACCCTCCAATTTTTGCACAAGGTTGGCGAGCGATGGCAAAGGAAATTCTAATTCAACTAATCAATAAGAGCCGTTTAGCTGCTCATTCACTCAGCGGAACGTTAAGTACAACACACGAACCATTTTCAGGTTACTGATATGGTCATACCGGCGATCTAAAATGGCCTTTTGGGAGTGTGAGAACTAGTTTCATCGCTTACGGTACAAGCACTTTATTGATAATCCAAGACCTAGATAAAAATGAATATCAAGATAGAATTGCGATGACTCAAATAAAGGCAAAGATAAGAATTCGATAGGAATAAGCTTTGATTTTAGGCTGATTCATCTATGAGATTGATTTTCTACCATGAAGTCTAGGGATTTTTTTATTGTTCCTAAAGACGTTTGATGATATTTGTGACATTAAGGGTAAGTTCACGAAACGAAAAAAAAACGTAGTGTTAAGGATTTGCAATTTTCTCGAAAGAGTAAAGTATCAGCAACCTTGCTTTGGTATTATGACGTCAGCTTTTGGGATGCTGAATATGGCTCGTACCTGACCGTCGACATGGGCTTTATCAGCGCGGAGTCAACTAAATAAAACAACGGCGTATATTATCCCGACAGGGGAACCGGCACAGCCATACCGATTAAGTACACCTGGGAACCCAAGCTATATTACATGACCACCTTAAACAACGACCATGACAGTTTGCTTATTTTGAACCTGAAACCTACGGCGTGGGGCGTGGATGAAAGCCATTTCAAGCGTAGATGAAAGCCATTTCAACTTCTGTTGCACAACCCGTAACGAAAAACTTATCTCTTAAGAGATAACAAGAAACTAAGTTTAGTTCTCAGTGTTTTTCTTTTGTGCAAACACATCATATTATGACGTACAATCAATTAGAATCAACTTCTCGCAGCTTGCCATGAGAAATTTTATGAACCTACTCCAAAGATGGAGAATTTCATCATTAGAGGTAAAATGTCCAAGTTTATCCGTATAAGAAAAAGCTTGATGAAATTGGTTCTGCAGGATTTCGTGGCTTCCTTACGAATCTATTTCAAGACGTTTTGTGGTATGGCTTTACTATTTGCATTAGCCGGAATTCTTCTCGTTGGATGTCAAAATAAACCAACTCCATTTCTTGATAATAGTCCCAAAAGCATATCGGTTGTTATAGATAATAATTATCCCCCATTCTCCTTTCTGGATTCCAAGGGAAATTTAGAGGGTATTTCTATTGACCAGTGGCGGTTATGGGAAAATAAAACTGGTATTACTGTTGAAATAACAGGGACGGATTGGTCAAAAGCACTGCAGCGTATGGAGGCGGGTGAATTTGATGTCATTGACACAATCTTTTATACTGAATCCCGCTCAAAGATCTATGATTTTTCGAAACCTTATACAACTATTGATGTCCCCATTTATTTTAACAATGACATTTCGGGGATTACCAATGCAGAATCTTTAAAAGGTTTCCCTGTTGCAGTTAAGTTCGGTGACGCTGTTATTGATTATTTAAAAAGCAAAGACATAGACAATCTTCTTGAATATGACAGCTACGAAGCCATTATTAAGGCCGCAGAAAACCATGATGTCATTGTTTTTTCAATTGATAAACCTCCCGCAGATTATTTCCTTTATCAATACGACCTCCAAAATAAATACAACTCAACAAAACCACTTTACAGTGGTCAGTTTCATCGCGCCGTTCTGAAGGGAAACACTGAACTGCTTGCGGTAGTTGAAAATGGTTTTGCGCAAATCTCAAAAACGGAATACGAGGCCATATCCAGAAAATGGTATGGTGTTCCAGCAGCTAATAGTAATTATCTTATATATGCAGGATACATTATTGGTGGCACATTCCTTGTGCTCTTAATTCTGATGTTATGGAACCATAGTCTTCAGGCAAATGTCAAGCGCAAAACCAAGGCTCTTCAAAAGAGTGAAGAGAAGTACCGACTATTGATCGAGAATAGCCATGATATCATCTATACACTAACTAAAGACGGAATATTCACTTTTGTCTCGCCTGCCTGGACTGTGCTCTTGGGATACCCGTTGAATCAGGTGGTTGGCAAACCTTTCCAACCATTCATCCACCCGGAAGACCTTTCACATTATATGGCATTCCAGCAAAAAGTGATCGAGACAGGTCAACAACAAGAAGGTGTTGAATACCGTGTGAAGCACATGGACGGATCCTGGCATTGGCATACTTCAAGCGCAGTTCCCACGAAGGATGAAACAAGTGTGATCGTTGGTTTTGAGGGTATTGCCCATGATATTACCAAGCGCAAACGGGCGGAAGAAGAAATTAACCGGTTAAATATTCTCATGAGTAAGATTATCGAAAATATCCCAAATATGATCTTTCTCAAGGATGCAAGAGAACTCAGGTTCGTCAAGTTTAACCAGGCGGGAGAAAACCTGCTAGGTTATTCCAAGGGTGAATTACTGGGGAAGAACGATTACGATTTTTTCCCGAAGGAGCAGGCCGACTTTTTTACAAAAAAAGATCAAGAGGTCTTACATGGGAATGAGGTTTTAAATATCCCTGAAGAATTCATTCAGAATCGCAACGGGGGAACGCGTATCCTGCATACCAAAAAGGTTCCAATCCTTGATTCGAACGGACAACCGGAATACCTGTTGGGCATCTCTGAGGACATCACTGAGCTTAAAAAGGCAGAGGAATTACAGCAAATCAACGCTGAACGTATACAATCCCTGTTGAACCTGAATCAAATGACAGAAGCTACACTGCAGCAGATCACCGATTACGGCTTGGAGGCAGCTGTTCGTCTAACCCAAAGTAAAATCGGCTACCTGGCTTTGCTAAATGAGGATGAAACAATTCTTACAATGTATTCTTGGTCCAAACAGGCTATGAAAGAATACGAAATTATCGACAAACCGATTGAACATGTCGTAATGAAAACTGGTTTGTGGGGTGAAGCGGTTCGTCAACGGCGGGCAGTGATTACCAACGATTACGAAGCGCCCAACCCGTTGAAGAAAGGGTATCCAGTCGGCCACGTGGCGATTCACCGGCATATGAATGTGCCAGTGTTTGTGGGTCAGCATATTGTGCTCGTGGCAGGGGTGGGCAACAAAGATAGTGATTACAACGAGAACGATGTTCAACAACTGAGGCTATTAATGGATGGAGTGTGGCGGCTTGTTGAACGAATGCGGGCAGAAGAGGAATTAAAGAAATACCGCGAACATCTGGAAGATCAGGTTGCCAATCGCACCGCTGAGCTTTCAGCCATTAACCAGGAGTTGGAAACTTTTAGTTATTCGGTATCACATGATTTGCGCGCACATCTGAGAGCAATGGATGGTTACGGCGAAGTTATTCTAGAAGATTATAGCGATAAATTGGATGACACAGGAAAAATCTTCATAAAACACATCAGAGATTCAAGTCAGCGTATGAATGCACTTATCGACGATTTATTAATATTAGCCCATACCAGCCGCGTGGAGATGCATTTAGAAACTATTGATTTGAGTGTGCTGGTTCGATCAATTATGGATACACTCCAACAAAGTCAACCCAAGAGGCGTGTAGAGGTTATTATTCCAGACGGAATCGTAATAAAAGGCGATAAGGGTTTGATGACCATTGCTTTTGAAAATCTACTTGGTAATGCCTGGAAGTTCACATCCAAACAACCGCTGGGAAAGATCGAGTTTGGAAGTACTGAGAAAGATGGAAGTATTATATATTTTGTGCGTGACAATGGTGTAGGATTTGATATGAAGAAAGCTGAAAAATTATTTACCCCCTTTAATCGCTTACACTCAGATAAAGAGTTTTCTGGAACAGGGATCGGGTTGTCAATAGTGCAACGCATAATCCAACGTCATGGTGGACGCATCTGGGCGGAAAGCGAACCAGGAAAAAGCGC
>PNNU01000312.1 GCA_013824385.1 Anaerolinea sp. | reverse complement strand
TTTGGGTCATAATAAACTTGATCGTACAAATGGTTTGAGATTTATTTTGCTCTGCAAACCAGGGTTTTATTAGCTTCCAATAAAGAGGCACTTGAAAAATACCCGCCCTCATACATGGCTGTATAAGTTGTACAGGCTTGTGATGCTACGAAAGGTTGTGTAATCTTAGCCATGATGCTCTTTATCTGGACCGCGTCCCCCGAATAGATAGCCGCTTGCAAGAATGGCATCCATTCAATTTGATCAACAGGTGAATAACCCTTTTGTTCAGCCTCGGTTTTTAACAAAGTGATTTGATCCCAATCTTCTAGTTGAAGAGCCAACTCGGCTTTTTGGTATATGCCACACCAACTGTTTTCATCCAAATTGCCAAATATCTTCTCATCATAGTTGACATACGTCCGTGGAGATATGATATTGTTGATATCTGATTTTGAGGCAAACAAAAGCATCTGATCATTATCCCAAACGGACAGGCGAGGCCAGCGTGAATCCATCACATGCACACAAGATTCGAAAGAGGGCTGGCTGATGACCACAAGGCGATCATAACGCGTAAAAAACGAATGCGTCCGATAAGTAAGCCCCAGGTCACTATTCATGATTATATTCTTAGAAGTTTCAATCGCTGGTTGAAGCCCTGCGAGTGGATAGCGCACGATACCATTTGAAACCACCACATCCGAGGGTTGGGCGTAGAGATAATTTACCGGAGCCCAAATCGCATCCCAGTTATCAACATCGTATGAATTTGGCAAACTGACCAAAAAAGTAGTGTCTGGCGCAATCCTCGGCGCGCGAATAGACACCTGCTGCCAAAAATGTGCAATTGTATCTTCTTCCTTAATGATATTTACAGAATAGCTGTAATTCGAGACGATCAGGAACCCAACAAAGGAGAGCAAAATGCCCTGGCGTAAATTCTTTGACCGGACCCAATTGATGATCGCAAACAGTATCGGGGTTGAAGCGACAAGAATATTCAACAAATAATGCGAATAGCTATCAATGGTGATGACCCGGTTCATTAGCACAATGGGGATTATTCCACCGACTACGCCGATCACACCTCCAATAATGGCTTCTTTCTCCCAGTGTTTTGATTCTTCATTAGGTTCGCTATCGTATGAATCAGTATTGCTTTTTTTGGTCAGAAAAATCTTGACCGCAGTAATGCCCAATGCACCTAAAAACAGAGCAATAAAAACATCGACTAACCCGATGTTGAAGAAATTATCATAAAAAGGTTTGACCCAGCCAAAGAGATTGATGTTGACAAAGCTTTTAATAAAGTTTTGCAGCCACGACAATCCAACCTGTAGTGGTGCCGATAGGAATTGCCCCATTTGAAAACCAATACTGGTTTCAGGACGAATATTATTGAAGAAAAAGGTTCTCCACACCATGAACCCTGCAGGGATGATCAAAAAAGGCAGCCAGTTCATGAACGCCTTTTTAATTCTGGACGTAACTTGGGCAGCGGGCACTGTGTGACTGACAAACAAATAAACAATCACGATGCGGAACAACTCCATGCCAATGGTGTAATCCACAAACATTAATCCGATCCAACCGGCTGCCGCCGAACACAACAGCAATATAGCCCTCTTGAAAAGGTTGTTTGTTTTCAAAAACAGCAGCATTGTTATAAATGAAAACACCTGTAGGAGTTGTGTCAGGATATAAGGTTGATATTCCACCCCTGAGACCCACCACAAATAACCTGGATAAAGAAGAAATAGCATGGCGATCCACAAATTGGTTTTCTCTTGTTTGGGCCATACCAGGTTAAGCAGCCAAAAATAGAGCAAGCCGCTGATCAATCGCCATAAATATGCAAAAATCTGATATGGCAACGGATCAGTTTTAAACAGGCTGAATATGAACTCCCACAAATATCCCCGCAGCGGCCGGTCGATAAAGAACATGTCATGAAAGATTTTTGGACCGCCAAAAAATCCGTCCACGATGTAGTACCAATCATCTTTATAAAGGGTTAGCTTGTTAATATTGGGCAGATAGGCTAACGCCGATACAAAAAACAATAAAAACAATGCTTTCCAATATTTTTTGAAGAAACTGCGAAAGGAATTCAAATGCATACAGGTTTCCTTGATAATGAAGAATAATTGCACTGCTAAGTGCCTAAATTATACTAGCGAAGTATTATTGCTTCTGTTCAACATTTATATATTTACTTTTTTACACAAATCATTATTATTTTGGGTTATGATTGTGACTATGTAACAAATCAAAATAATTAACTTTCAGAAACAGACACAACAAAGAGAAAAAAATGAAAACAAATCGAATATTTTGGATTATATGCATCTTTCTCATTCTGGCGCTTTCCGCCTGCGGCAACAACACAACCACTCCCACCATGGATGTTGCAGCTGTGAGTACAATTGACGCCTTGAACCTTCAGCTTACACAGGTGGCAGGCACTCTGAATGCAGTGATCGCACAGCAATCCGCAACACCCTTTCCAACAAAGACTCCCGCGGTTACAGCCACGGCCACCCTTACCCCCTCGCCTACCGAAACAGCAACGCCGCTGAGCGGAGTACGGCTCATTTTTGATAGCGCCACAAACTGCCGTATTGGACCTGGAATTAATTTCTCGAGAGTAGCTACCGTGGATGCCGGCGTTGAACTTCAAGCCCTCGCCCGCAGTGAAGATGATGAATTCTATTATGTGAGGTATTTCGATACCTCCAATCATTACTGCTGGGTTTGGAAAGGTACTTCCTATCAAACGGATAATCCCAAGATTCTGCCTGTGTATACAGCCCAGCCAACTTACGCTCCAACCATCACTCCAACGTCAGCAGCTAGTTTCACAGTTACTTATAATTCCCTACAAACCTGTTCTTCTACCTATTTTCTGGTGTTCAATATCACCAATACAGGCAATATGACATGGCAATCAGTCAAAATTGTTATTGTGGATGACACTGAGGGAAAAACGGTAACGCATACTTCAAATTATTTTACTGGCTACTCGGGTTGCAGCCTCACTAAACAGGAAGGTGATCTCACCACAGGTGAACCTGGTCAATCAACGACGTATAACCCTGGAGAATTCACTTATGATCCTACGGGGCATTCTTTAATGGTCACCGTCAGCGTCTATTCAGAAAAAGGCCAAACCGGAACGATGCAGTCGAGAGTCATCTCTGTCAAACCATAAAGTTAACCTTTCTAGAAAATCAAAAGTCTACTCTTCATCAAGAAGGTAGACTTTTTTTATTACTTAACCAGTCAGTAGGAGTATTCCAAAAATTAGTGCTGCTTTTTACCCATCGTTATAATTACTTTATATTCACGATTATCTATGGCCAGCGGAATGGATAGGCCAGTTAGTAGTTTTCCATCCATTTCAATTTGTGTAATATTTTGAGTCACATGCGCCGGGTTGTTGATCTGGATGAAATAGACTGCTTCTCCACTTTGGTAGCGAATCTCAAAGCCATCCCAATCTGGTGGAATAACGGGGTCAATCACCAGAGTATTGCCCACCTTATGAAAACCGAGGATTGCCTCCATCCCAAGACGGTACATCCATGCAGAAGAACCTGTATACCAGGTCCATCCGCCACGGCGGATGAAGGGCTCTTTACTATATATATCTGCACAAATCACATAAGGTTCTACACGATAGACTGATGCTTTTTCAAAACTGTCAGCCTGATAAATTGGGTTCAGCAATTCAAATAATTCAAATGCTCTATTTCCATCACCCATTTTGGCAAAAGCCCATGCCGTCCACGTGGCAGCATGAGTATACTGACCTCCATTTTCTCGTATTCCGGGGATGTATCCCTTGATATAACCTGGGTCAAGTGGCGTCTTGTCAAAAGGCGGAGTAAAAAGCATGGATAAACGATCTTGAGGTCGTATCAATCTTTCATAGACTGCATGCATAGCCCGATGGCTGCGATTGTGGTTACCACCATCGCTCAGCACCGACCATGATTGAGCAATCGCATCAATTTTGCACTCATCATCCCATTTGGAACCAATGGTTTCTCCGCCATCATAATATGCCCGCCTGTACCAATCTCCATCCCATGCAGAATACTCAATTGCTTTAACATATTTTTTTGCCCGTGCTCTGTACTTTTGAGCATTCTCAAGATCTCCAATTTTTTCAGATAGCAATCCAAAACGATTTAAAACATCACTAATAAACCATGCCAGCCAAACGCTCTCGCCTTGTCCTTTTTC
>PNNU01000311.1 GCA_013824385.1 Anaerolinea sp. | reverse complement strand
GGGCGCCGGTCATGAGCGGGACGGCATGGTTTTTGAGATAGAAAGGCAATCCACCCAGCAGGGCGAGCAGAATCAGAATCACATTCATCAAGAGGGGCGGAATGCGTTCAAGGTTCTCGAGGGAATGCAGTACGCGGTCAAAAGGGTTGCCCGCGCAGCCGGGAAAGAATTTTGTAGTAGAAAATGATTTAGGTATCACACTAATGATTTTGTCCAAATTAGGTCCTTGATTTATTTAGTCCGAAAAGTACATTCACCAGAATAGTCAGAATCAGATTGATGCCAAGTATCTTCTTTGTAACTGAAATAATACCAACCATCCCCATTAGCTTCACCCATAGGAGTAAATGCTAATGTGTATGATGTTTTCATATTTTGCAAATCATAACAATAGTCTTGGAAAAGACCTGGTTTTGGAATCTTTTTTAAATATATTGGTACCAACTCATCTAAATGTGAAGGAAAGTATCCTTTGTCAATTTTATAAGCATTTAATGCTGTAATTATTGGTTTGGCTTTTTCACTACCTATGTCAAGATTGGAAGAGAAAATATTATAATTAATGATATATATAGAAAAACAAAAAAACAAAAATATTGTGATAATAATTGCGCCAACCAACTTAATATTAGTTTTTTTCTGGTTTGTCATTTTCCTCCCAAATAATTATTCAAATTATAACTGTGTTAATTCAAACAAAAAAAGGTTCCTGATTATTTCAGAAACCTATTTTGTAATAAAAAAATATTATTGATTATCAGGCAGCCAGCAGCACAGCACCAATTCCTTGGCGGCTTTGACTTCGTCCAGGCGGCCGATGGGGGTATCGTGCGGCGCATCTTTGAGCAATTCAGGCGTCTCGCGGGCTTCTTTGGCGATGGCCAGCAAGGCCTCCGCGAAGGCATCGAGGGATTGTTTGCTCTCGGTCTCGGTGGGTTCGATCATCAGCGCTTCATGCACGATGAGCGGGAAGTAGTTGGTGGGCGGATGGAATTTGTAATCCATCAGACGTTTGGCGATATCCAACGCGTGGATGTCGGGCACGTCCGGCCAGCAGCCTTCGACGACAAACTCGTGCATGCAGGTGCGTTTGTAAGGCAGATGATAGGCATCGCCAAGTTTGGAAAGCAGGTAATTGGCATTCAGCACAGCATATTCTGATATCTTGCGCAGGCCGTCAGGTCCATGCATGCGGATATAGGTATAAGCTCTGACAAACATGCCGAACTGGCCGAAGAAAGATTTAACGCGGCCAATGGTCTTGGGTGGTTTGATGAAACCATAAAGCGGGGGCAGGTCATCGGTGGCTTTTTCAACAATCCCGACCAACGGAGTGGGTAAGTAATCTACCAGATGAGCAGCCACACCAACGGGACCAGAACCCGGTCCGCCGCCGCCGTGCGGGGTGGAGAAGGTCTTGTGCAGGTTGAAGTGCATGATATCGATGCCAAGGTCGCCGGGGCGGACAATGCCGAGCAGCGCATTAAGATTGGCGCCGTCGCCGTAGACCAGTCCACCGGCCTGATGGACAATGTTGATGACCTCCACGACGTTCTCGTCAAAAAGACCGAGGGTGTTGGGGTTGGTGAGCATCAAACCAGCCACGGTGTCGTCGCAGACTTCGCGCAGTTTGGCGAGATCCACGTTGCCGCGGGCGTCAGAAGCCAGGGGCACGACCTCGTATCCGCTCATGGCGGAGGTGGCGGGGTTGGTGCCGTGGGCAGAATCAGGGATGAGTATCTTGGTGCGTTTGACATCCGCGCGGGAACGGTGATAAGCGCGAATGATCATGACACCGGTGAATTCACCCTGGGCGCCGGCAGCGGGTTCAAGCGAGACTGCTGCAAAACCGGCAACTTCTTTGAGGGTTTCTTGAAGGTCATGCATCAACGCAAGATTACCTTGAATGGTCTCTACTGGCTGCAGAGGATGCGTGGCGGCGAAACCTTCGAGACGAGCCGTTTCTTCGTTGATCTTGGGGTTGTATTTCATGGTGCAAGATCCCAACGGGTACAATCCACCATCGATGCAGTAATTCAAAGAAGAGAGATGGGTGAAATGACGAATAACATCCACTTCGGAAAGTTCAGGAAGAGGCAGATTTTCGCGCATGAGTGATTTTGGAAGATTGGTGAGCGGAACATCCGGTTCAGGGAAGCGTACACCAGCGCGTCCGGAAGAAGACAGTTCGTAGATGGTGGGCTCAGTCATGAGACACCTCCTCCAGAATGGATGCAAGGTAGTCAATATCATCCTTTGAAGTCACCTCGGTGACACAGATCAACATGTGATTGGCGAGAGCCTCGCAATCTTTGCCGAGGTCTAAACCGCCGATGATGTCATGTTCCAAAAGGTGAGCGTTGATGGCATCCACTGAGCCGGGACATTTGAGAATAAATTCGTGGAAGAATGGTGCATCTGAAATAACGCTGAAGCCTGGAATTTGATTAAGGACATCCGCGGCATAATGCGCTTTTTGATAACAAAGATTGGCAACTTGTTTGAGACCGGATTTACCCACCAAACTGAGATAAATGGTGGCGGCCAGTGCCATCAATCCCTGGTTGGTGCAAATGTTGGAACTGGCTTTTTCACGGCGGATGTGCTGTTCACGAGCAGTGAGGGTCAGCACATATCCGCGGCGACCGTTGGCATCAGTGGTTTCACCGACCAGGCGGCCTGAAATTTTGCGTGCAAATTCTTTTTTGGTGGCAAAGAAGCCAAGGTAGGGTCCACCAAACGAAAGGGGAATACCCAGGGGTTGACCTTCGCCAACCACGATATCCGCACCCATCTCGCCGGGGGTTTTAAGCAAACCGAGAGCGATGGGATTAGTCACCACGGCAAGCAAGGCGCCCTGTTCGTGGACCTTTTGTGCCATGGAAGTTAAGTCAAAGATGCGGCCAAAGTAATCAGGGTATTGAACTACAACGAGTGCGGTTTCGCCATCCACATGGGCGGCGAGATCGTCAGGGTTGCCGGGGATGGTGAAATCCCCGCCGAGGGTTTGAATGTTAATGTTTTCGTATCCACACAGGTATGAACACAAAACTTCACGGTATTGAGGGTTTACAGCTGAGGAGAGGATGATTCCAGGCCGCTTGCCCCTGAAGTTATGGTATGCCATCACACCTGCTTCAGCGGTGGCAGTTGCGCCGTCGTAATGTGAGGCGTTGCTGACTTCCATACCGGTGAGATTGGCAATTAGAGTCTGAAACTCAAAGATTGCCTGCAAAGTCCCCTGAGCAACTTCGGGCTGGTAGGGTGTGTAGGCGGTGTAGAATTCGGCACGGCGCAAGATACTATCCACGCCTGCGGGGATGTAATGATGATAGGCGCCGGCTCCCAGAAAACTCAACAGTCCTTTAACCGTTTCGTTTGAGGAAGCATAGTCGTTCATTTCGGCGAGGACTTCCATTTCGGTAAGTCCTTCGGGAAGATTCAGTTTTGGAAAACGATATTTGTGAGGGACATCTTTAAACAAATCCTCAATGGATTTGACCCCGATGCTCCTCAGCATCTCCTCCGTTTCAAACGGAGTATGGGGAATAAACATTAGTGGCCTCGTGTCGAGCAATATTCAGCGTAAGCTTTTGCATCCATCAAACTGGAAAGTTCAGAAAGATCTGAGATCTCAAATTTGATCATCCAGGCTTTTCCGAATGGATCATTGTTAACTTGATCAGGAGTATTGGGAAGCGCTTCATTGATCGCAGTGATTTTGCCAGAAACGGGGATGTTAACATCCGCGGCAGCTTTAACAGATTCAATGGTGGCTACATGAGATTGCTTCTTGACTGATTCGCCTACATCAACGGTGATTTCAACAAAGACCACATCTGAGAGCTGATCCTGGGCGTAATCAGTAACGCCCAATGTGGCTACATGGCCATCAATAGCCAGCCATTCGTCAGAGTGGGTATATTTCAAATTTTCAGGTACGTTCATTGTGATCTCCTCCAGGGTAAGTTGGTAAAAAAAAGAGGACGCAAATTTACTGAATGCGTCCTCTGTTACATCCATTGGATTCCTTCGCTGCAATAAAGATACAAAGGCGCACCAACACGTTTCAGAGTAAACCAAAATGGGTCCTTTTACCTGAGAGTTTCAACTTCACCCTAGCAGGTGAAGCCTTGCCCCTTCGGTGCCGCCAAGCGGTCTCTTCCACATTTTGGAATAATTTGTAGCTTCATTCTAAAGAGAGAGACAAAAAAAGTCAATGGAGAGTTGAAATATTT
>PNNU01000310.1 GCA_013824385.1 Anaerolinea sp. | reverse complement strand
CGGAAAACCATCAGAATATTGTTTATAGTCCTCAGACCAAGATAGAGAAGGTAGAAAAAAGTCATGAGGGCGATATGATTGTGGAATGTTCTAGCCCATCCGGTTTAAAAGTATTTCGATCTGATTACATCGTTGGTGCAATCGGTCGGGAGCCACAAATCGATTTCATTTCATCTTCAGTAAAAAAAAGCGCTGCTGAATATGAAGAAAAGGGCATCCTCCACTTTGTTGGTGATGTAAAAAATGGCTTATACAGACAAGCTGCCATTGCTGTTGGCGATGGTATTCGTGCCGGTATGCTCATCCACCAAACAATTGAGGAGAATGAACATGAAAGTAATAGCATCCACAGGTAAAGAAGATACCACGACAGTCTACATTATTGAACAGGAACATGGCAAACTCCTGGAATGCGTTGAATCAGTTTTACCGCCATTAACTCGTCTGGATAAATGGGTTCTATTGGTTTCCACGATGTATGGCTGCCCGGTACACTGTGCCATGTGTGATGCAGGTGGTTATTATCAAGGCAATCCTACATCTGATCAAATTCTGGAACAAATCGATTTTCTTGTTCACCAACGGTTTCCTCTTAATATTATTCCCTCCAGGCAATTTAAAATTCAATTTTCCCGAATGGGTGAACCGGCGCTTAATCCGGCAGTCCTTGAGGTTCTCGAGAAGCTAACCACGCGATATCAGGCGCCAGGTCTGATACCATCCATATCAACCGTTGCACCTGCAGGGTGTGAGCGTTTCTTTGATCAATTAATTAACATAAAAAATGAGTATTACTCTGATGGGCATTTTCAATTTCAATTCTCAATCCATACAACAGACGAGCATCTTCGTGACCAGATAATCCCGATTCGAAAATGGCGGTTTAACGAGATGGCTAAATTTGGTAACCGATTTTTCTCGCCTGGCGACCGGAAGATAACCTTAAATTTTGCTCTAGCCCAACAATCACCGCTGGATGCAGAGGTTTTAAAAAGGCATTTTTCACCAGAAAAATTTTTGATTAAAATTACTCCAATTAATCCAACCTATCGGGCAGTTGAAATGAACATGCAATCGCATCTTGACATTAACGTTCTAAATCAGAATGATGAAATTGTCTCAGCATTATGTGCAGAGGGATATGAAGTCATAAGAAGTATTGGGAATGTTGAAGAAAACTTTATCGGAAGCAATTGCGGGCAATATATCAAAGCACATCTTAATGCACATGAAAAAATCCAAAATGGGTACACTTATCCCATTACTAAATCTGCCTGATCGATGATAAGTCAGAACGAGATTATTTCCGTTTGCATGGTTTCAGTCGGATGAAAATCATGAGTCTATATTAATTTCACCACTAGAATTGGAAGAAAGATTCTTTTTCTCTCAAAAACAAATCAAAAAGGTGGTGTGAAGATTCGCTAAAAATACGCCTGTTTACTTTTTCGTTTTTGCAGCTTCAATCTCAGCCAATACTTTTACCACCATTTCTTTGGTGATGCCATATTGTTTGGCTTGCGGCAAAGCGAGCAGGGCATCCAGGGCCATGCCTTTGGCGAGACCGATCATTGGATTGGTGGTGATGCCAGGTGCGTATTTTTCGAGGACTTTCACCGCGATCGCATCTTTAAGCAAGTCGCCAAGTTTGGATTTTAGTGTGTAAGCCATTTTATTCTCCCGTATGAAAAAGCCATAAATGATTATTTAAGTTTACCCTCATATTGAAATCCGTGTCTGAATGTGTATACTGTAATAAATCTTAAAAATGAATATACATCCTTATTGGTAGAAAAACTTCTGACCAAATGAGGTGACATAATGAACCGCTACAAAAATTGGGCTAGCCGGGAATATTCTCTCAAACATAGACTTCTCGCTCTGATCCCTGCAGGTTTTCTTTTCTTACTCATCCTTCCCTATCTGCTCGTGATCCTACTTCCGCGCCTGGATGCTTTGCTGCACCTGCCTTCACTTTACTTCGGACTGGTCAACATTTTCGTGGGGATCATTTTTCTTGTGACAGGCGGAATTTACGGGTTTTGGTCAATCTATTCGCAACTCAGCCGCGCCCGCGGAACGCCGCTGCCGATGATGCCAACGCAAAAACTGTTAATTGACGGTCCGTTTAAGCAGTGCCGCAACCCCATGACTTTCGGGACGATCACGGCATACCTCGGGGTTGGGATATTGATGGGTTCATTGTCTTCGATAATCTTCGTCCTCATCATTGGGGGATCACTTCTCACCTACCTAAAGAGATTTGAAGAGCGTGAATTGGAAATGCGATTTGGTCAAGATTATGTGGAGTATAAGAAAACTACTCCTTTTTTCTTTCCGAGGATCAGAGTGAGAAAAACCTAATATTAATAATTTCTGCAATTTTCCTCATAAAAAAAATTTTCCAAAAATTAATCGAAAAGTAGGTTTTCGAAATGAAGTAACCACTTTAGAGCATTTTCAAATTTATTGGCATTTACAATTAAAATATCTCGTCTGACTGCATAATCAAACTTGCGAAGGTTATAAACAGTCGTCCTCCTAATAGGCATTTTTAAATCTATTTCTAGTTGAAGATGCGGAGGAATAGGATACTCATACCACAACATATCAATGGGATCTAGCTTAACCTTGCCAGTATCAATCTCACCAGAAGAAATTTCAATATTGTCTATACTGTAATCCAAGAAAAAAAGATTTGCTGTAGTTACAATTATTGGAATGTAAATGTATTTCCCAAATAAATACTCATTATTATCGTTTATTTGTTTTTCATTTAATTTGAAATGTTCGTTGACTAACGAATGCGTGGCAAGTGTGACTTGATATGATGCTTCAGTAATTGAGTTATTTGCGGTTTTTGTTTTTGTTCCATTAGGGACATTAGAATAATTACCTCTTACCTCTCGACAATCACTAGAAATCGGAATATCTGGAAATAACTTATCAATCATTCCGATTTTTGATGAATAACCATTTTCATCCTTTGCTGTATATAACTCAATATGTGAATAATATGAATAATTAGGATTAATTATTTTATTTTGGACTGTTGGATAGAATATCCAGTCAATAAAATCTGGGTTATGCTTTTTACACTCAATTGGGAAATATATACCCTTTCCTGGATTCCCGGTATTGGGTAAAAAACCTAATACATCAAGTCGACTTTCTTCATTGGATACTTCCACAGGATATTCAGAAGTAATGTAGTAGAGTTGATTAGGAAGGCAATTATTTACAATGGATGCAATCTTTTGTTCAAAAAATCCACCATGAATGTTTAGCGAATGGATTTTCCAACCATCATCTGAAGTAGGGGAGATATTACTGTTTTTCATAGTTTCACCGGTTATTCCAATTTGAAACCAAGAGATCTTTTTTCAAATTCAACTTGACAAAAAGCTAATCCGTCAGAAGTTAGTTCTATTCCTTCTGGTTTAATCCAATCTAAAAATGGCGATTCAAGGATATTTTAAAATATCTTCACTATTAACATCTGCTTGAGTAATAACTTCCGAACTTTGATATATCAAGGAATTATATACTGGTTGTTTCGATTTTTCTTTTCCTAACACATAAATAGTTTTTTATAAAATTCTTTTCATTTACATTCATTATTTCCTCTAAAAAAATTTATTAAATATCACTCACCCGCGGACGGTACTGCAGCGCTTCGGCCAAATGTGTCTGCTGGATGGCGTCACTGGCGGATAGATCCGCGATGGTGCGCGCCAACTTGAGGATGCGGTGGTAGGCGCGGGCGGAGAGTTGAAGCTGGTTCATGGCGGCGCGCATCAGGCTGCGGCAGGGTTCATCAAGCGCGCAGTATTGGCGCACCTGGGCAGGATGCATATCGGCGTTACAGGTGAGCGCCGTTCCGGCGAAGCGTTGGCGCTGGATCTGGCGGGCAGTTTCTACGTGTTGGCTGACGGTCTCTGAAGATTCTCCCTGGCGGGTCTCGCTCAATTTTTCATAATCCACACGCGGTACATCCACATGGATATCGATGCGGTCCATCAGCGGACCGGAGATACGGCGTTGGTACTTGATCACCGTCCCCGGTGAGCAGGTGCAGGCTTTGAAGGTGTCGCCGTAGTATCCGCATGGGCAAGGGTTCATAGCCGCTACAAGTTGGAAGTTTGCCGGGAAGGTGAGCGTACCTTGCGCACGGCTGATGGTGACAATCTTGTCTTCGAGGGGTTGGCGCAGCACTTCAAGCGTGCGGCTGCCGAACTCGGGCAGTTCATCCAAAAAGAG
>PNNU01000309.1 GCA_013824385.1 Anaerolinea sp. | reverse complement strand
TGGTCAATTCTGTGGTAGACAGGATAGAGGCGTTCGCCGCCAAACCTAGCCCGGGATCACTGGCCGCGCCCATCGGTCTGGCAAGTACATTGGTGTAAACCAAACCTGCCGCTGAAAGTATCAATACCAAGATTACTGAAACAGCAAGAACTTTATTCGTTTTCATTTTTTCTACCTCCTGGAATATATATCCAACCTAGCGGTTGAATATTGAGCAGTATTTCATGCAATTTTGGATCTGTAGTGGTTGTTGTTGAACCGATGATGATTGTTCCATCAATTCCTTTTGAAGATATTAATGACTCACTCAAAAAGTGTTTTGTTTTAGTCATTTCAATGGATTCATTGTAAGATCCCATCACGATGTTTGAGTGATATTCTTGTTCGGCGATAGTGGTCTTCAAGTCGATATTATTTGTGAATTTGGCAGACCAATCATCAATCCTCCAAACTGTGTTTAATCGTTTTTGTCTCTTTGTCTTTAGTTTAAGTATCACCATCGCAATAACTCGATTAATGTTCCGGTTTATTTTTGTCTTTGATTTGATGTTTTATTTCACAAATTCGATACTTCTCTAAACAAGAAAACAAAAAATCATAATCCGGGTCAAAAATTCACTCCTTTCAATAGATGGATTTGCCTTCCACACCATATTATGAAATGAGGACTATTAATGTCCCATATACTATCTTAATAATCACTATATTTGCCTGATAGCCTCAGGATATCAATTGATTCAAAATAAAATTAGGATTGAAATTGATTATTCAGTATTCCAAAAAACCATATTATTGAGATTTTTTATTGTTTTCATTGAGGACATGTATCGGAGTGGATGGGTATTATGTTGAAATCGACCCATATTTATGAAAAGAGGAAAAATGAAAAAAGTATTTACCGGGTTATTTGTACTTGTATTTGTAATGGGGATGATCTTTGCTAATGCACCCCAAATTGCACAAGCGGCTTCAGGCTCATCGTTGGCACCAGGCGATTGGCAAGTTCCCGCACCTGTAATTGGTACCGTTGTTGAAGTGACTGCAGTTGGAGCTCCTTCATATTTGCAATTACTGACCGTCGGAATCAAGATAACGGCACCAGCTCTTATCTGCCATGAATTTAGAGGTGCCGGTTACAACTGGGTTGGAGAGATCAGACAATTGGTTGACAAGACATGGGTCAAAGTAAAGACAACCACAGCACTGGTCCCTGCAACTGGCGAAGGCGTCTATACTGCATGTGCACAGGCTAACACAGTTGGAACTTATGCTTTGTTTGCTTACTATCATGTGGCCGTAGAGGCTGTCGCTCCAGGCAATGAAGAAATTGTCGAACTCTCAGGCAAGTGGAATAGAGGGAACGTAGTTTCTTTGGATTTCACCACAAATCCCAAACCTGAATGGCTTGATAACTATTCCAATGGAATAAGTGTATTGTCAAGCGGTGAGCTCTGTCATCCATTCCCCGCAGGACCTACAGGTATGACGGCTGAAATCCGTGAATTGAAAGATGGTGTTTGGGTCAGAATTCCTACCACCTTCAAATATTTGCCAGCCGCAGAAGGTGTTTATACAGCATGTGTGATGGCTCCTGAAGCTGGAACTTACACACTCTTTGGATATGTACAAAAGTAACAGTCAGATAATCACAAAGTACTAAACAAAAAAGGCTGTCCCAAGTAATTAGATGGGGCAGTCTTTTTTTGATTTTTGAATTTTAGGTTATATCCCACAAGGTCACTCAGCAGATAAGATTTACAAAGCCGTCAAAATGGATCAATAGATCTTTTTGGAGTGCAGGTTGTACCCCATGCCCGATACTGTTTCAAGTAATTCGTTATACTCCCCAAGTTTTTTGCGCAACCGGCCAAGATAAGTATGTAAATAATGATTAGATCCGCGATATTCTGGTCCCCAAACTCGGACTAATAATTCGTCATGTGTCACAATAGAATCCAACCGGTTGGCTAATTCTGAAAGAATTGAATATTCAGTTCGTGTAAGGTGAAGGTCATTCTCACTGATAAATACCCGGCGCGCTTCAAGGTCGATGACTAACTCTCCAATTTGAATTCTGTTTTCACTGGTTTTCGCTGCCACATAAGTACGACGCAAAAAAGCTCTCACTCTGGCAAGCAATTCTTCCTGTCCAAAGGGTTTGGTCACATAGTCGTCCGCGCCGGCATCTAATGCAGCAACTTTAAGGTCTTCTTCAAGACGGGCGCTCAGAATAATAATCGGCACATCTGACCGCGCTCTGATCCAGGAACATACATCCACACCAGATAGACCCGGTATGACCAGGTCAAGTAAAACAAGATCAACCGGAATTTCTTGAAATAAAGAAATGGCTGTATGGCTATCTTCCGCTTCACTGACAGTGTAACCGCGTTTCACCAGATTAACTCTAACCAGTTTGCGAATATTTGGATCATCTTCAACAATTAGTATATTTCCCATGGTTTAGTGCCCCGATTCTGAATATTTCACTGTTTTTTTGTAGTATTAAGCGGCAAAGTAAAAGAAATGGTTGCGCCAATGACTGTTTTTCTCTTAATCCAAATTCGACCACCGTGTGCTTCAACCAGACCTTTACAAATTGCCAAGCCTAATCCGGCTCCTTGCATATATTTCTTTTCAGCTCCTGTCCCGCGTTTAAAAGCTTTAAATACTTTTTTATAGTCACTCGGAGGGATCCCCGGACCCTGATCGTTCACATTGATTTGCATGAAATCTCCATGGATGTTGGCAGAAATACTGATTACAGTTCCTTTGGGGGCATAAATCGATGAGTTCTTGACAAGGTTAACGATAACTTGTGCAATTCTTTTTCCATCCACACATACCGTTGGCATATTTTCAGGGATGTTTTTATGCAAAACATGACCACTGGTGAGTATCTTGATTTGTGATTCTGTATCCTCAATAATCTCATAGATGGAATGGGTTTCAAGCTTGATGGGCAACATTCCTGTTTGCAGGCGGGAGAGATCTAATAAATGGTCAATCAGTTCTTGAAGCCGTAAGGTTTCTTGAAAAATCGTCTGAATGAAATCATGTTGTTCTTGAGGTTCCCACGTAACATCATCTGCTAATAAAGTTGTTGTAAACCCCATAATCGAGGTTAATGGGGTACGCAGTTCATGAGAGATCATTGCCAGAAACTCGGTTTTTATTTCATTGGCTCTTTCCGCTTCATGCCGGGATTCCTCTTCCACTTCAAGCAGTTGGAGGTTGAAGAGGGTAATAGTGGTTTGGTCGATAAGCACTTTCAGGTGGCGTAATTCAACATGATCGAAATGGCTTTCTTGTGGAAAATAAACAACCAAACAGCCCAACCAGGTTCCCAAGGCTACCATGGGAAAAGCAATCAACGTATTGATTTGAGTTTCGTGCAGGATTTTTCGAACAACAGGTGATAATCGCGGGTCTTCTTGAATATTTGAAATAAACACAGTTTGGTTCGGTTGCAGCAGTTGTAGAAACGAAGCCTCTTCGTATAAACCAGTTTCATTATTCCACGGTGTAATACTCTGGTTGGATTGCCATGCTGCTGACAGTTGCACGCCATGATTACGACCAACTTCTGGATCGTCAAAGAATAATATGGCAGCGCGAGAGGCTGTTTCAAATTCATGAGCAGACATCAACGTTTTTAAAACAGCTTCAGGCTTTCTAACCAGGCTCATCTTGTGACTCAGGTCAAATTGTTCGCGCGAACGATCCAAGGTTTTCCGCAGTGTGATTTCGACTTGTTTTTGATCAGTGATATCCTCTGATATATGAAAATGGCAATAGGGTCTTCTGGCTGAGTCATCTATTATAAATGCCCGGCTATAAATCCAACGGACACCGCCATCAGGGCGAATAATGCGAAAAGTTTGGCTGATTGGTTTATGGTTGATTCGGGGTTTTGAAACCAAAACCTGAACCCGATCTTCTGGATGAACACTTTCAATCAAGGTGGAAGGGTTGTCTAGCATTTCTTGAATGGAACGACCCCAAACTGTCTCAAAGGTTGGACTGATATACAAGATCTGATTTGTATCAATATCTTGCAGCCAGATAACTTGTTCAACACTCTCTGTGATTTGTTTCAGGAGGTTATTATTATTCACTATCTTGCGGATATCAGTAAGTGAATAATTTACTTGATTCATAAATTTTGGGTGACTGTTGCCCTTTTTTGATTGCGTCAAATAATCCGGCAATCCCTCTGATCCATTAAATGAAGTTTGGACGCCCAATTGATCCACTTGTTGAGCGGCCCA
>PNNU01000308.1 GCA_013824385.1 Anaerolinea sp. | reverse complement strand
ACCGGCAAAAGCCATCGATAGTATCTCTCCCTTAGCTCCGGGTTCCATCAGGTAACAGGAAGGATACTTCATAGTAATTTTGGAACCCAGGTTGGCATCCACCCATTCCATTGTCGCATCACCGAAAACCATTGCCCGCTGGGTAACCAGGTTATATACATTGGTAGACCAGTTTTGGATGGTTGTGTAGCGCACTCTGGCGCCCTTTTTAACGATTATTTCAATCACACCCGAGTGGAGGGAGTTGGTGGTGTATTGCGGGGCTGTACAGCCCTCCACGTAATGCACCTGTGAACCTTCATCAGCAATGATAATTGAACGCTCAAATTGACCAATCCTGGCTTCATTCAGTCGAAAGTAAGCTTGCAAAGGGAGATCAACTTTAACCCCTGGCGGCACATAAACGAATGAGCCACCAGACCAGACTGCGCTATTCAAGGCAGCAAATTTATTGTCTTCTATCGGTATAACTGTACTAAAATACTGGCGGAAGAGATCGGGATGTTGGCGCAAACCATCTTCAATGCTGAGAAAGATGACTCCCTTCTTTGCTAGATGTTCCTGAATGGAATGATATACCATCTCCGATTCGTATTGCGCGCCGACCCCAGCCAGAAACTTTCGCTCCGCCTCTGGAATGCCGAGTCGATCGAAAGTGATTTTGATTGTCTCAGGGACATCATCCCAGGTTAGGCTGGAAGATTCTGACGGTTTTACATAATAATAAATATCATCCAAAGCTAACCCGGAAAGGTCAGCTCCCCAGTTTGGCATAGGTCTTTGATTGAAGTGAGCCAACGCCTTTAATCGAAATTCGAGCATCCAATCGGGTTCGTCCTTACGAGCAGATATTTCCCGCACGACACTTTCATCCAATCCTTTTTTTGAACGATAAACAAAGTTTGAAGGGTCTTTAAATCCGTATTGATATTCGTTTAATTGTTCAAGAAGATCATTCTGGTTAGCCATTGCTACCTTTTTACCCTTTATTCTTTGCCATTTCCCATTTTTTCACGCACCCAGTCATAGCCATGTTCTTCGAGGTGCATGGCAAGCTGTGCATCTCCCGATTCGACAATCCGGCCGTCCATCATGACATGCACAAAATCAGGTTGGATATAGTTGAGTATGCGTTGATAATGGGTAATCAACAGTACTCCCAGTTCAGGTCCGCGCAAGAGATTCACCCCTTCTGAGACAATCTTCAATGCGTCAATATCCAATCCTGAGTCAGTCTCATCCAGTACTGCGAAACGTGGTTTAAGGATCGCCATCTGTAAAATCTCATTCCGTTTCTTTTCCCCTCCAGAAAATCCTTCATTCAGGTATCTACCAGCAAAGGTATGATCCATCTTCAAGTAATCCATGCACTCGATCATCATTTTCCTGAATTCCGGTATGGATATGCCCTTATATTCGCGATCAACTGCTTTCCGGTGGGAATTCACAGCTGTACGAAGGTAATTGGCGACCGTCACGCCGGGAATGGCGATTGGGTATTGGAAAGCCAGGAAAAGCCCAGCTCGTGCCCTTTCATCTGCTTCCATTTCGGTGATGCTGCTGCCATCCAGTAAAATCTCACCTTGCGTTATTTTATAAAATGGATGACCCATTATTGTGTATGCCAGGGTGGATTTTCCGGTGCCATTTGGTCCCATGATGGCATGAACCTCCCCCGATTTGACCTGCAAATTAAATCCTTTTAGGATCTCTTTTCCTTCGATGCTTACATGCAGATTTTTGATGCTGAGAGTAGACATATTTCTCCAATTCTTTTTGTTTCAACGTACGCAATTATAGCAATATCGATTTCAATAGTCAATATTTATTATAATATTCATAATAATTGACAAACTTCTTATGATTATGATATAAACATATTGTCAGAATATGGAGAAATATGAAATCTACCAGAGAACGAATATTGCAAGCATTGCTCACCCATCCCCGATCCACTATTTTGGAATTGGCGGAAGAAGTGGGAATTAATGCCATTTCGGTCAGGCACCATATCTCCAACCTGCTTATTCAAGGGTTGATCAAAGCAGAAGAAGAACGACATGGAATTGGCCGCCCCAGGCAAGTTTACATGCTAAGCGAAACGGGTTCAGAAATGTTCCCGACCAATTACTTGAAATTAACCACCAGGATTTTGGATCAAATGAAGAACACCCTGCCCGCCCCGGTGGTCGATAAGCTTTTTACTGAAATTGCACTTGAAATGAGTTCAAATTACAAACAGTTGGCTGCAAATCTTTCACTGGAGGAGAAGCTCAACCTCATACAAACCCTGTTATCCCGTGAAGGCTTTACCATTGGCTGGGAGAAATCAGGTGACGAATACCGTATCACTGAAGTTTCCTGCCCTTATCTGCATGTCGGTCAAAATCATCCCGAAGTTTGCAAGGTCGATCAGACTGTGATCTCAGCGATCCTGGGTGCTCCAGTTGAAAAGGAAAACTGCCTCCTGCTTGGTAATGATCATTGTACATACATTGTAAAGAATACTGCCGTTACAGGGTAACAAATGACTGACACCACAACCAACGTTCCTGAAAATACAAATCTCCCAGTGTGGGATATTGAATCGACCCATCCGGAATTGGTGATCCCTCTCCGCGCTGCCTTTCAACAGGTTCTGGATCCTGAATTGGGGATGAGCATCATTCAACTCGGTCTGGTTCGCAACATCCAGGTGAACGAAGACTCGCTCATCATTAGCATGATCATGACCACGCCATTTTGTCCATATGCGTCGGTTCTAATTGACACAACCAAACAGATGGCCGAAGGTGTTGTGCAAATGCCAGTCATCATGGCGTTGGGCATGGAACCCTGGGAGATCTCGATGATGGAAAATCCAGAAGGGTTTGAATGGGGTATGTGGTAACCCATTCAGCTTAGGTTTAATTTTGCGGAGATAGTAATAACTGAAATAAAACATCCATAAACCATTGAAGATTGCCTGGGTAGGGTATAAAATACGTTTATCCTCCTCACCGAAGGCAGCCATGATCAACTCCTTTTATTTTGAAAACAACCAAATTCATTATAGTCTTCCACCCGAAGAGATTGTCGAGGTCATAAATTCCGGGGATGGACTGTTATGGGTTAATCTTGATAACCCATCAGAGAATGAGCTAGTTGACACGCTGCATGGATTGTTCAAATTTCACCCCCTGACTATCGAAGACTGCCAAAGTCAAGGCTTTCAGACAGCCAAGGTGGATGACTTCCGGGATTATTTATTTATAATCGCTCATGTTTTACATGTTAACGACGGTTCAGAATTACTGGAAACAGATGAATTAAATGTATTCCTGGGAAAAAATTATGTAGTTACCACTCACCACAGCCCATCCATGAATCCGGTTAATTTGATCTGGCAGCGGCTTGAAAAAGACGAGCGACTGATGCTGCACGGGGCAGATTTTCTCTGTCATGCCATATTGGATGCCCTGGTGGATGATTACATGCCTTTGATCGATAAATTGGATGAGGACATAGAATTCTTGGAGGATCGCGTTTTACAGAAACCTGATTTATCCACTCTCGAACGTATTCTGAATCTCAAACACTCCACATTAACTTTGCGAAGGTTATTAAGCCCGCAGCGTGAGGTAATGAATATCCTCAGCCGTGATGAGTTTCCACAAATCAAAGTTAAGCATCGGATATATTTTCGTGATATTTATGATCATCTCGTCAGGGTTCAGGACCTCTCAGAGTCAGTTAGGGATATTGTCAGTGGCACATTAGATATCTACCTGACAGCAACTTCAAATCGCCTTAATGAAGTGATGAAGGCGCTGACAATCGTATCTACGCTATTCCTGCCCCTGACATTCATCGCAGGAATTTATGGCATGAATTTTGTCTTTTTCCCGGAGATACACTGGCAATATGGCTACGCCTTTGTTTGGGGTTTGTTTCTAATAATTTCCGGCGGAATGATCTGGTATTTTAAAAAACGACAGTGGATCTAACCAGAACAGTGAAAGCTAAACGTTTCTCATTTCTTCCCTGTCAAATTTCTTGACAGTTATATACAGATGCAAGTATAATCTCACCATTAATTCGGTATCATCGTATCGTTACAGATAGAATTTCAGGAGATAGATCATGGTTCCACAACCAAAGCGTAAACTTTCAAAAGGACGTCGCGACCGCCGCCGCGCTCAGGACGCAATTTCAGCTGTCCAAACGGTTCAATGCAGCAACTGCGGCGAGATGAGATTATCCCACACCGTTTGCTCTAAATGCGGTTATTATCAGGG
>PNNU01000307.1 GCA_013824385.1 Anaerolinea sp. | reverse complement strand
CCCACCGGTTCCCAGCACCCGGTTTTCACCGACTCCGCTCTTTGCGACCCAGTGGCCGCAAAGAGCGGAATCTTTTTTAGCCCCTCCCCACAACCCGATCAACAGATGGTTTGACTATAAGCTCCAAATTCTTCCGGTGAGAGGCAGCAAGCCCTCAAAACCAGCTGGTCATCAGATTTCAGCAAAAACTTTGTGTGAGGGGACAGATGGATTGACTAAACCGGGAAGTGCCGGGATGAGGCGGGAAGTTCTGAAACGGCGCGGCCCTGTGAAACTTTTCCATGAATGACCGCGAGACAGATGGTTTGACTAAAAACCAACCAAACCCGGACACATGATTTGACTATAGTTTAAAATGCAAACTCTTTATCTACCGTCATCATAAAGCAACATTGAAGTTAACGTATCATTTGCTCTATAAAGAGTAACAAACGAGATTGCTGTTATCCATACCCAAGCATATTTAACCAAGGAATATATAATGTCGATCGACTCCGGTTTTACCACAAGCAGAATAACCGATGCAGCGGCAGACAAAGCTGAACAATTAATCGCTCTAAAAGTATATTGCAAAAATAGCCCATAAAGCCCGATTTCTCTCAATTGCTTAATGGCCCTCGTATTTTGTATTGAAAACAAAATGGATTTGTTTGTGTAGATCGCGCCAACAACAATAGCACTTACTGTCAACACGGTATTCAAGAGAATTTCTCTCTGGAATTTTACGTATCCTCCTTCATAAAGAAGGATAGAAGCAACTGCCAAAATGCTACCAATGATTGTCGGATACCAGTTTTCCCACAAATCTGGCTTTTTATGGCTCATATCCATACTCCTCCTCAGTCGTCTTTGCTGAACATCTCCATTAAGTCTGAACGCGCAGCTAACCAGACTTCTTTGATTTTTGAAAGTCTGATGTTTATCGGAATTGTGTTTGTCGTGATTTCAATCTGTGAGTCTGAAACCATTCTGTCTAGAAGAAGATCTACGACTTCTGTGCTAGATTCCGAATCCATCTTGCCCGAAATTTTAAGCTTTGTCACATTCCCGCCGTCAGCCTTGAATCTTAGAAAATCATTGACTGCTTCCATTAATTTGCTGCCATATCCCTTCTCAGCTTTGCCATGCCCAACAGCATACCTGATGCTCAAGACTGGGGATTTAATCGTTTCATTGGCCCTTTTGAGCATTTTTACACTGTTAATTTCAGATTTTAGGCACGTTGGCTTGGTTAGTTCGGCAACGGCAACCTCTAACGCCAAGGGTTCTGCCATATTCAGCATGCGCTTATATGCGTCACCCTTTAAAACTGGCAATAGCATAATCTCTCCATTCACCTTGCAGTGCCCTTCGATGTAGTCAATGAATTTACCTGCCCGAATACTGTTTGTGTTAAATTGAAACACCAGAATATTCAGCTTTTTATCATATAAAAATACCGTCTCTTCTCCAATGCCTTCATCACTTGCCAAGGCTATCGGCGTATTCTTTCCTGTCAGAGAGGCTTTTACTGGCACTTCTTTTAGCCGAATCTTCATTACTCCGCCCAATATCGCCTTATCCTCAAAGACCATCTGTGAATGTCGCACCGCGAATTCGTTATTGCGTTCAATTTTTGCGCGGTTGATGTCGTCTGGTACCTTGTCGATAACATGGAGCAATTCTTCAAAACTTCTGGTTTCTTTTTTTGGCATTTCACATTGATAAAAATGATGTTTGATTGTTTTTTCCATAATGCTTTTTCTTCCCTTAGGCGTGTTGATGCGATTAGCTGGTTTTTCTCAGCGTTTTTTGTGGTAGACCTTTTTGCCACTGGCGGAATAGTGATATCTGCCCCCACGCGGGCCGGTGTGAATCGTATAATTCCCGTTGGATAGCCTGGGCCGGGTACCGTTTACCCCGGAATTATGATTGCTTACATTCGAAGTTGGAGGTGAATAAACGGGTTTGTCAATCGAAGCGGTAAAGCTAGCGCTGTCAGAAGGAAACCCGCACCATTCTACAACTTTACCGTCTTTAAAATTGATGGCTTCACTCAAACCATATTTCAAGTAATGACCACCGTCGTAAATTGGCTTGCCAAGGATGCGAATAACATCTTCTTTGTCACACCCTACGCAGATTTTTGATGCATAAAATCTGGAATCATTCCCATCGAAGCCAGTCCAGTTAAAAAGTTTGTCGTTCTCAATGAACGCACAACCTTTTTTGAAGTTCAAAACTGTCCTTTTGCCATAAACGCTTGTCGAAACAGGTTTACCAAGAATTTTAACAACAGCTTCCTTGCTGGAACCAACACCAATTTTCTTTTCAGAATGACTTCTCACCTCTGAAATGATAATTGTAGAGGTAGAGATGCATTCTTCTGCAACGACAGTGCGTGTTTGACCATTTTCGGAAATACTTTGTGATGAAATAGCCTTTCCTTTTAACTTTTTGAGAAGTGTTTCCGCCTCCTCACTAAGCGCAAAAACCGGCGCAAGTGCAGCGAGCGTTAAAACAAAAAAAAGACACCAAATTTTCAATCCTTTCATTCTTTCGACTCCTTCCTAATCCCTCAAAATCATATCATCAGCCCTATTCTCCTGAAGCAGTCCAGAAAATTACTGGACTGCTTTTCCCGCGCTGACCTGCAGCAACTAAAAGTTCTTTATCCAATCAGAATTCCCACAAAAATAACACCGGCGATTAGCCAAACTAAAAAAAATCACCAGAGGATCAATTTCCTAAGCTTTTAGCCCTGACTTGAAACCCTTTTTTCAATCACATTTACAATTGTCTCTGTAGGCACCACAGGCCCATGATCAGCGATCATCCCAGTTTTTGCCGGCCTAAATAATGTTTCGAGGGCAATTTTTCTGTCTTCAGGCTCACTAAGTTTATTTTCCTTCATAAGAGCAAGATATGTCATCATCATGGTGCTTCTCTCTAGGCTCTCAAGATACAAATGCTGGTGGGAGGCAAATTGGCAGGAACAAAATCGGATTCCATAGCTGGTAAGTGATAAGAGCAAAATTGACACAACCAAATTTGCGGGATGAATAAAACCTAACAATAGTTTATCTTGGGGTAAACTGCCAAAAAAGTTCCTTCCAAATACCCAAAAAGGGACATAGCTCGCGATTCCTATGAAAAGGGTAATTGCACTGAGCCAAAAATTTTTACCCTTCCAGTGCCCCTTAGTTTTGTTTTCCCAATATTTTGTTGATTCAGCAATGCTAATTTTTTCTCTATATGCCGATTCGGCAGAAGCCAATTTTTCCAGAACCTCCGAGTGGGTTTGATCAGCCCGTTCCTTGCAATTAAGCAAGAATTCTTCAGCTTTTTGCTTAAGATCTTGGGTAGTATTTCGAAAATCACTAATGAAAAGGGTTTTGTTGCTTTCTTGCCAACTTCCAAGAGACTTATATTCATTCTTAATAGCCGCAACACAATCCTTAAATGCCGAAATTTCATTCAAAAAAGATGGGGAAATTGCATTGCCATTAATGTTTTGAGTTTGCATTTCAAAATTTGCTAGAATTCTGTTTGCTGCAAACAACTCAGGTAGATTATCTAGGAGGATCAATGCGTTATTGCTGCCCAGTCTGGTATTGCACATTCGATTATAGTGTTTTTTAAAAACATCATAATCCGCCTGAGATTGATTAGTTCTTGGATAACAACTCAAAAAAAGCAGCCAAAACGCTGTTTTATTATCAGATTCAGCCTTATTGATAATCAGCTTCCCGAGAGAATTAGTGGAAAAAGGAAACGGAAGCACCTCCAAAAGAACCTCAAAATATTCCGTTTTTTGAACAAAACTAGAATTATTACTTTCCCAAGATTCCAGGATTTCTCTCAAAACCCTAATCAGGGGCAAAAAGACAAAGCGATAAAATTCCCCAGAAATTTTTACATCATGAATTTCAGCAGCCCATTCCCAAACCTGAGACTCATTTTCAATGAACTCCTTCAATTCCAAAGGAGAAAAAAACTGAACCTCTCGACCATCATCTGCGATTGGATAACCAATAACAAAGCCACTGGAATCCGAATTGTTCACGATTTTAAACATTTTTTTTGCCTCTCAGACAGGGCGATTGTGCGTAAGCTTACCGGCCAAGTTGCCGTAATCCGTTGATTAACTACGAAGGATATATCGTGAGCGTTGGTAGACTGATTCAAGGCTACAACTTTGACATGGTCTGATGCTGTCATAATGCCCTCACTTGCTCTCCAGATCAAGTTTCTCATTACCCCGGGAAACTTTGACCTGCTTCTTTTTTAATCAGTGCGG
>PNNU01000306.1 GCA_013824385.1 Anaerolinea sp. | reverse complement strand
GTTTTTTTATAATCTTAACTAATTTTTCCTGCACCACCAAAATTCATATTTATCATGTTACAGCCCTGACCGCGTTTTTAAAAATCAGCAGTCCCTCGTTTCCCCCGTGCCTTTTATCAATTCTTCTCTCTGGATGAGGCATCAAGCCGAAAATATTACCACGACTGATGCCAGCAATCTTACTACCGTTCGGGCTTATAGGATATTTCGACTCGCCTTCATAACTGCCGTAATTTGCGGCGATATCCCACTCCTGTTTTGAAACAAGGTTTACCACACGACCCTCACCATGAGCCACCGGCAAATGCATTTCCGCACCGTCCAATCCCTTGATCCAAACACAATCTCCAGGGTCATGTATGACAATTTTCGCATTGCTCCAGTGTTCAAAATGAGCAGATCTGTTCATATCCAGCAACAGTGTTGGCTCACCCAATTTCCCGTTCAACAGGCCTGTGGTGGCGAAATCCTGAAAGCCGTTGCAAATCCCAATCATAGGTATTTGCTTTTCCACCATCATAGCCATCTGGTCTCTAAATCGGCGCACAAGATCTATGCTCTTTATCCAGCCGGCCCTAATATGGTCGCCCCAACCAAAACCGCCAGGATCACCAAATAAATCGCAATCGCACAATCGTTCTTTTCCACTTATCAGACGATTGATCAAAACGATGCACGGCTTGGCTCCCGCCAACGCGAAAGCATGGGCGGTTTCTTCATGGCAATTCGTACCCGGAACCCATAAAATGTTTGCTCTCGGTTTCATCTTATCACCTCCACAAAAGTTCTTTGCCACTTCTCAGCCAAAACGCTAGTAGCGCAACTGAAAAGTGTTTTATTGTCTCCGCAGCGAACCGTTATATTCGGTTTCTCAATAACCCGACCCAGAACAAAAAAGTCTTTTTCCGGCAAGAACCAGCTTAAGCTTTTTTGCCTGATTTGTTCGGCAGCATCAGCACCTATCAAGACAGCCGTATTCAATTCGCCGAAAAGACCCTCTAATGGATTATTTGGTAAATAAATGTCGCATCCTAAACCACTGCCAATGCTCATTTCAAACAAGCGCCGAATTAATCCGCCTTCTGCCACAACCGAACGCGAATGGATATACCTTGACCACCTCATAGTCGTCAACATCTGATGGTAAAGGTGCCAGCCGGCCTTCAATTCAGCTAAATCAACCTTCGGCAGTTCATCGCCTAATTCGCCGTAGAGGTCAAATAAAAGCGAACCGCCTAAGCCGATCTTCCTTAAGCCCGGGTGGAACAAAACCAATGCATCGTCTGGTTTGAAGAATGCTTTGGGAATCAGACGGCAAGAATTAGGCATTCTGCCCATTGCCAGAACATCAAGCGTGAGAGGCGCATCAATATTTTTTCCTTTATCAGTAACAAATCTACCGCTTGAACTGTCTTTGCCAGAAATTACCGGCACATCTAAAGTAAGAGAGGCACTAACATATCCTCTTTTGACTAACCGAGAAAGGCGCCAGGCATTTTCAGGGTCTGATGCTGGCGGCGTGTAAACATTGCAAATACAGGTAATGTCATTCGGACCAAAGCCGGCTGCCACCAATTTTGTTATGGCTTGGCTATAAACTAATTTGCCAAATTCCGCCGGGTTAATCTCACCGTACAACTGATTTACGGCGTTAGCAACGCCGACTGTCCAAGGTTTTCCTAAAACAGGTGTTTTGGCAAAAATTTCTTCCGGCATTCGTTCATCTTTGCCGGCAAGATAAGAGATAACTGTACCACCCTGAACTGTCTGGTCAAATTGATGGGCAGCGAGCGATTGGTCACAGATATTATAGTGACCGAGCAGATTTTGCATTAATTCAATCCATTCATTCTCGTTCTTCGGTACTGGCGGCACAAAAGGTTTTGGCTTCGCCGGTTTTTTTAATTTAAATCTCGGCAAAGGACAATCACCGGTGATGAAACTGTACGGCAAATCAACGGCTACCTCGCCGGAAAGAACAGGTTTGGGATTTTGAAGCCATTCCTGGTTGCTAATGCTTGGGTTATAAATTGCTTGGCAATGTTCAGAATCAGTGAAAATTCCGATGACTGTTGCCCGGCAACCGTAATCAGCCAAAATCTCCAAAGCCAATCGGAGTTTTTGCGGAGCAACAGCCAACACCATTCTTTCCTGACTTTCAGACAGGTAAATTGCCCAAGAAGGCATCCCTGCACATTTTAATGGCACCCAAGCCAAGTTTATCCAGACGCCGCTCAATAATTTTCTTCTGGCGACCAGAACCGAACTTCCCAACTCTCCAACCGCGCAGGAGATGCCGGCTGCTCCGCAATCAGTAATCGCTCTGGTGCAATTGGCATCACGCAAAACAGGAATCGCCTCCATAAAAATTCTCTGCTCTATGGGCGTGCCGATCTGAACGTGAGCCGCATCAACGGTCATAGTCTTGGCAGTACCAGCAGATGAACTAACTGTCGCGCCGTGCAAGCCGTCATTGCCTGTTAAACCTCCGATTAAAATCACAAAATCTCCGGGCCGAGGTATGCCTTTTTTTGCTTTCCTTGCAGGCAATATGCCAACGCTGTGACCCAACGCAAAACTTTTAACGTTGCGGGGATGAATCAGATACTGTGACCAGCCCATAGAAATTCCCATCGGGTTAACGTAATCCTTTGTTCCTCTTATTGATTCACGAACAGTAATAAGAGGGTGAAAAGTGCCTGATAAAACCTCTGACCAAGATATTCTTGGGTCACGAGTGGCCATTATGGTGCTTCCAACAATTGGTTTGGCACCCTGGCCAGTACCTAGGGGGTCACGCTGAACACCGCCATGCTTTGTCATAATACCGCCATAGGTATCTCCTAAGAGCGGCGAAATATGGGTCTCGCCTTTAGCACAAAGTGCCCAACCGCCATAAAATTCCATCACCCCGGAATTATCCTCAAAAGCTGAAATAACCAGCGGATGATTTATCTGGCGAGTGGCTGCTTTCAGCGCTTGGAGCAATCCGAGCGACAACCAAGTAGTATGTTTGCAATGGTCGCCCCAATAAGCGGCGGTTTTTTCAATTTCTCCATCGCTAGCCGGCCTGCCCATCTTGATAAAAAATTTCTGCAAGGCCAACAACTGCTCTTTGGAAAAAAACAGTCGCCGCATATCCGAAAGCGCCATCATCTCCTTGATGCTCATTTTTGCCAAATCAAATATCTCCATTCGCTGATGCTCTCCTTGAGGCATAAGGGTTGACCAAGCTTCACCCAGTTTAATAATTACCTGACTTTGAGGATTGAAAAGAAAACGGAAAGCAATTTCTTTAGCTGTTCTCTTGCTCACCCCTACCAATTGGTACCGAGTAGCTAATCTGGCCCATTTCAAACCCTGCCCAATTCCTAAAGCTTCGGCCGCATGAAGAATTGAAGATAATTCTGGGTCTGTCCAGGCTCTTTGGTAAGAAATTTCAATCACTGGACTTTCCGAATCTTTCAAGACTGGGATAGATGTTAATTTCTCTGCCATCGGGTAGCAGAATAGTGCCGTAAGTCTGTCAAATTCCGGGACAGCCCCTTCGTATTCAAGACGGAGAACATTTTCAATTTTAACCGCCTTGACTGGATACTGTTCTTTCAATTGCCTTAACAACTGTGTTTCTACTGGATTCTCTCCTACTCTGGTCTTATAAAGCGTAGCAATCTGGCTCATACCTTCTTTCCTCCTTTCGTTTCATTAATCTCATTCTTTACTTTCTTTAATAAAAAAATTTAAAAGGACATCATCCCTCCTTTCTTTCTTTTTCCCTCTTTTTTCAATCATAAGCATATTATTATTAAAAAATCAAGGGTAAAGCTTTTGACAAGTTAATTTTTATTTGTTATATTGTCATTAAGTTTCATTTTTTTATGCCGGTACCAAAACAACGTCACACCAAATCCCGCAGAAATAAAAGGCGCTCGCATCATGCTTTGAAAACGCTGGTTTTAAGTTTGTGTCCAAAATGCGGCCAGCCAACCTTGCCGCATCAGGTTTGCCCGAACTGCGGCACATATCAGGCTAGAGAAGTAATTGATGTTTTAAAAAAATTAGCTAAAAAAGAAAGAAAAGAAAGGGAGAAAGAAATGGCTCTTCAAGAAAAAGAGACGGCTAAAGAGAAAAAACCCTTAAATATGGAAGAACTTAGTAAGAAATAAATTTTTAATATCCTAATTTCCAATTTCCTAATTTCAATTGTGCTTTAGAAATTAAGAAATTAAGAAATTAAGAAATTGAATTGTGGCAAATAGACATTTATCACGTTCCATCGCC
>PNNU01000305.1 GCA_013824385.1 Anaerolinea sp. | reverse complement strand
AGTCCACAATGAAGAATAAAGATCACATCCGCCCCCTTGAAACTCTTTTAGCCATGGTTCTAATTACTTTGCTGCTTTCTATTACGGGATGTGGCAAAACATGTTCAACAAGTGAGTTAAACAGCTATATCCAACAGGTTCAGAGTATTCAAATGACAATCAGAGATTTAAATAACGAGTCGCAAAACCATCCTGAACAAAAAATGGAAAATACTGAAAAGATGCGGACCATTAAAACAGATTTCAGCAAATTGAGTTTTCCAAAATGCGCCAAAGAGCTTAATGCCCTGGTGATGACTGCCATGGCGTCATCCATTGAATACCTCGACCCCGCTGAAGACAATTTTTATTTCACCTTCCAGCGCGCCGAAATCGCCTTTTCAAGCTGGAAAGCCGTCGAAGAAAAAATCTCGGAAGTATCTGATCAATATCTGGATTAATTTATCCTCCACCCAATTTCTTTTTCTTCTCAACCCACAGGTTATTTTCTTAACAGAGTCTATGTTAACCAAACCACCGTACTAAATGAAAACCTTGGTCACTCCCTCGCTCTTTACACCAAGGTTGCATACTCAATAAACAAATTGCAGATTCTTTCTTGATTCCCTGAGTCTAGAGATAAAGTGAATCCAACACCAACCAAAAGCCAATATTTGAATCCAAATTGTGATATTTTGCGATAGCGAGCAAGTCAAGGAACTAACAATCTGATTAGAATATATACTCTTTCACCCTTCATAACCGATAATTAGTATTATTATCAGTTAATACCCCTTATTGTCGGATTATTTGTTCATGAGCAGAAAAAGCACTTCAATTACCAAAGAAAACCACATTGATGATAAAACGCCGCTGATTATCCTGAGTGATGTCGTTAAATCTTTTAAAACCGCAGGCGAAGACTTTTTTGCATTGCGCGGAATTTCCTTTAATGTCCATCAAGGAGAATTTCTCGGTATTATTGGCAAATCCGGCGCCGGCAAGACCACCCTCGTCAACATGATTACCGGAGTGGACCACCTCACTTCAGGTCAGGTAATTGTTAATACCAATAATCATAAGTTTTCCTTGCATCATTTTAATGAAGACCAACGTGCCCTGTGGCGCGGACAGAACATGGGCGTGGTTTATCAATCCTTTCAACTTCTGCCCATGCTCTCGCTGCTTGAAAATATCATGCTTCCCATGGATCTTTGCGGGTCTTATAACCCCTCGCAAAGCCGTGAAAAAGCTTATGAACTCTTATGTATGGTTGAGTTGGAAGAACACGCCAAAAAGTTGCCCAAATTCATCTCAGGCGGACAGCAGCAAAGAGTATCAATCGCTCGTGCACTCGCTAACGATCCCCCAATCATCATCGCAGATGAACCCACCGGCAGCCTCGATTCGATCACCGCAGACCATATTTTTGGCGTTTTTGAAAAACTCAAGGATCAGGGTAAAACGATCATAATGGTCACGCATGATAAAAGCCTTTCTCCGCGTTTTACCCGCACCCTGGTCATCCAGGATGGCGAACTTTTATGCGACTCACACAGGGAGGGAGCATGACAACTCTGGCCATTCCCTCTCTTCCTGCAATTGAAATGCAAAAAGTACAGAAGGTATTTAAAAATGCCGCAGGCACTTTTTTGGTGCTCAAAGGCATTGATCTATCCCTTTCTCAGGGAGAATTTGTTTCCATCGTTGGCAAATCAGGCAGCGGTAAATCCACGCTGCTTAATATGATCACCGGCATTGATCATCCAACCGGCGGAAATGTGATCGTGAACGGCGTTAATGTGCATAACATGAATGAAAGCACTCGCTCACTGTGGCGCGGCAATAACCTCGGCATAGTTTTTCAATTCTTCCAACTGCTGCCCATGCTCACTCTGCAAGAAAACGTGATGCTGCCCATGGATTTCGTCAACAAATATGATTTCGACGAGCGTCCAAAGCGTGCACTTGAATTGCTCACCCTGGTTGGGCTTGAAAAGCAAGCTTATAAACTCCCGGCAGCAGTCTCCACCGGGCAGCAGCAATGCGCCGCCATCGCCAGGGCGCTGTCCACTGATCCACCTGTGATCGCCGCGGATGAACCCACCGGCAATCTCGACACCAAATCATCTGATGTGATTATCAGTCTTTTCGATCACCTGGTAAAGTCTGGCAAAACCATTGTCATGGTAACCCACGACCCCTCTCTTACAGAACGTACTTCAAGAACGGTGATTATTTCTGACGGCGAATTAATTAATGAGACTGTAGCCAAATGTTTCGTCAACCTTTCACACCATCAACTGCTCGATCTGACCCACAATCTCGAGATATTTAATTTTGCTCCTGGAACTGACATTTTGACACAGGATCAATCAGTCGAATATCTTTATCTGATTGTCAGAGGCGAAGTAGAGATCAGTCTGCGAGATCATAAGGGCAAACGGCTTGCCATCACCTCACTAAAACCGGATCAATTCTTTGGTGAGATCGAATTAACTGGAAACAGCCGTTCCATCGCCAACGTTTCTGCCTCAAAAAAAACACCGGTTGACCTCATTGGGATCAAACGCGAGAAGTTTTTGGAATTGCTTGCAAATTCACAAATGACTGAAGAAGCTATTCAAAATGTCGTTCGCCTCCGTCTGGAAGAGAACCGTTCAGCAAAACAGAAAATGGGTAGGTAACAAACCATGATGCGTCCACGCTGGCGAAAGGTATGGCACGACCTGATCAATAATTTATCACGCACGCTGCTGGTTGTCTTTTCAATTGCGGTGGGTGTGTTTTCTATTGGTGTGATTGTTGGAGCCTATGTCATTATCTCCAAGGATATGAGTGCCAGTTACTCGTCAAATAATCCCATGAATATTGAATTACGCTCCGGGCCTTTCGATAATTCGCTCATTTCCACCATTCAAAACGTGCGCGGCGTCAAAGACGCAGAAGGTCGTAACGTTTTTTCCATCCGTGCGCGGATTAAAGGTACCGAAAAATGGATAACTCTCAATGCCATCGCCATTGAAGATTATTCAAAAATGAATATCAACTTGCTCCGCATTGAATCCGGAACCAATGTTCCAGAAAACAAAGAAGCTGTACTTGAACGTAAAGTGCTTCAAGACATGCAGGTCAAGGTCGGTCAAACCCTCGAACTCCAATTGGAAAACGGAACCATTAAAGAGATGCCAGTGGTCGGACTGGTTCAAGATGCCAGCACTGCCGCTGGTGATTTTATCGCCAATCCGTTTGTTTACATCACCACTGATACCCTGCCCTACCTCAATCAAGCAAACACATTCAACCGCTTATACGTAACACTGTCAGAACTAGAAAACGATCACGATCATTTGCAAAGCATGCTAACCATCGTCCGTGATAAAGTGGAGAAAAGCGGAATTAGTGTTTTCCAATCTCGTTATGCCAAAACGAACGAACATCCCATGGCCTCCACCGTGCAAGCCATCCTGGGAATTTTGCTCGCCCTCGGCATCCTCATTCTGTTTCTTAGCAGTTCATTGATTGCCAACACACTTAACGCATTGCTCAATCAGCATTTACGCTACATCGGCATCATGAAGCTGGTCGGTGCAAGCCGCCGTCATATACTGCAAATGTATATGGTATTGATATTGTCATTTTGCTTAATCGCTTTAGCCATCGCCGTCCCGCTTGGCGGACGGGGCGCCTATGCTCTTGCTGCCTTCATCGCCGATCAGATCAATTTCGCCCTGATGGGTTACCGTATCGTGCCGCTAGCCTTAATTGTTCAGATCATCGTAGGCCTTGCAGTCCCCTTGTTGGCTGGTTTTATACCTGTTCTGAATGGATCAAAAATATCCGTGGTGCGGGCGTTGAGCGACAATCAGATGCTTGAAGAAGCCAAACCTGAACATATCGAAGTCAAAAAAGAAACATTTTTTGAAAAGCTCAGCCTAAGGGTTACCAAAGTCTTGTCCAGGCGCAATATTCATATCCCAAGACCGTTGTTGATTTCATTAAGAAACACATTCAGACGGAAAAATCGTTTGATCTTAACTCTTTTCACTCTGACAATGGCTGGTGCAATATTCATCGCCGTATTTAATGTCAGGGTCACACTTTTTGATTACCTGGATGGCATCGGAAAATACTTTTTAGCCGATGTAACCCTTGATTTTGATCAACCCTATCGGTTGAATGAAATTATTACCAAAACAAAAGCGATTCCGGGGGTGGATAAAGTGGAAGGCTGGGCTTATACCAGCGCAGAAGCCTTAAACCCTGATGACAGTTTGGCCGAGAATATCACCATCATGGCGCCCCCCAGTG
>PNNU01000304.1 GCA_013824385.1 Anaerolinea sp. | reverse complement strand
TATCTTTGGTGTTGGTGAACTGGGAAAAGCATTGGTAAAACGATTACATACCGAACACCCCAAGGATCAAATCGTTTTGGTTGATGTGCGTCCTGGATTGCTTTCAGAAATTGGTATTTCTGATGAAAAAATTATTTTTATTCAATCAGACATGACCAATATTGAGACTATAAGAAAAGTGAATTCTCATAAGGCCAGGTTAATTTTTTTAGCAACAGGAAACGATGTTTTTAACCTTGAGGCTGCATATAAAATCCAACAGTTAAATCCTCAGGCTCAAATTTGGGTGCGTTTGCATCACAGTGGTCTGGTTGATTTGATGGATCTTTCGCGAAAACAAAATATTCATTTCTTCTCCCCATATCAGCAGGCTGCTGAAGTGATCATTAATCACCTTTTAGATGATGAAAAGGTGTAACCCATTTTCCAAGAGGCTTGGTTGTTTGACTGATGAAATCTGGTAATGTAAACTAATCTTATTCAGGTTTTGTTTGAAAAAATATATTTAGGAAAGCATCGTTATTGGGGGTATTTAGTCCATGCCTTGGTGTCATTTTAATTAAGTTGGATAACAAAAAAATAATATTTCTATGCAGTGAAAGGGATTCACAATGACCGATGTATTCCTCTCGTATTCCCGAAAAGACACTGATTCTGTAAAAGAATTATTTGCTTCACTCGGAGCCCGCAATCGTGAAGTCTGGATAGACCTTCACGGCATCGAGTATTCATCCAAATGGTGGGATGAGATCTGCGCCGGCATTGATGGTGCAGATAACTTTGTGCTGATCGTCAGCCAGAATTCACTTGAATCATTATTCTGTCATCGTGAAATTAACCATGCCTTAAAACATAACAAGCGCATCATTCCTTTCTTGCTCAAACCGGTGGATGAAAAGGCCATGCTCCGAGCCTGGCAAAACGACCCGGAACTATGTAAATATGAACAGCTCACCAGAGAAAATTGGGAAAGCATCCAGTCAATACAATGGATTGATTTCACACAGCTCAAAGATATAGAAAAAGGGGTGGATGCGCTCCTTGAGACGGTGGATACTGACCCTGAACGTGTTAAGCTGCATACGCGCTTGCTGTTGCGCATGCGTGACTGGGAAGGCACAGGCCGCAACCCGAGCGGGTTATTGCGCGGTGATGAATTGGCACTTTACGAAAAGTGGTTCACTGATTCAAAGCTGAAAGAAACGCCACCGCATCCGACTGATGAACAAGAAGCATATATTAAAGAAAGCCGTCGCGTTCAGGATGAACTGGAGGCGAAACGGATTCAACGGGAACGCCTTGTAAAAAGATTCAGAGTAGCCGCCATTGCTCTGGGTATATTCTTTATTTTGGCAGTTGCCGCAACCATTATGTCCATTCAAAGGGAAGCAAAAACTAATATACAAGTGGCTGCTGGCAACACCCAGATCGCCATCAGTGAAAAAACCTTAACTCCTATTCCTCCCACACTGACTGCGGTGGCCCAGACGGTTGTCGCAGGCAGCTATATGATTGAATCACTCAACCTTTCTGCTGACGCCAATTCGATCTTGCGGACCGAGGGGGGCAATGCCGAGACCGCTGCCTTATTAAGTATCCGGGTACTGAGCAAGATTTATCTGCCCAGTGCGGATGCCGCCTTGATGGATGCTGCCAGCCGCCTTAAGGCAGTTCCTTTTACCATACCAACTAAAGGTTTTTTTCCGCGTGTTGATTTTTCTCCTGATGGTAAAACATTCGTGGTTGGCCTCACGGGTGGAGCGGACCCCAATATTCTTGAGCTCAGGGATGCAGTTACTGGAAATTTGATCTGGGCAAATGATAAAGATTTCTCAATGATCGGCAGTGTTGCTTTTTCACCTGATGGTAAATTAATTGTATTGTCGACATCCCAACAAACCGCTGTGATTGTTGATGCTTCCGATGGAAAGCAAATCAACGTACTATCGGGGCATAGGGACGGATTGAGGGACGCAATTTTTTCTCCTGACAGTAAAAATGTATTAACCCTGGGGGATGGTTCAGACCGGACTGTCCGTTTATGGGACGTTGAAACAGGGAAACAGATCTATTCCATTTCACCTGGGGCAGGTTCTCCTTCGCTTATCTTTTTCCCGGATGGGAAGACTTTTTTTGCAAATGATAATGTCTACAATACTTCAGATGGGTCTCGAAACCGTGAAAGTGGTGTTGGGGGTGGAACGATTGCCATTTCACCGGATGGAAAAACATTTGTAAGTGGTCTTTCTTCAACAGCGTCATTAAGAAGTGTGAGCAATGGTTCGACTATCCGCGAATTCGCAGGTCACACAGATTCAGTTGTTACCGCGGCATTTTCAGGGGATGGTAAATGGCTGATAACAGGCAGCATGGATAACACAGCCCGGGTTTGGGATGTTGCCACCGGAAACCAGGTCTTGATTCTTTCAGGTAATATAAGCGTGGTTGAATCGGTTGCCATATCTCCAGATGGTACTCAAGTGCTGACAGGCAGCAATACGGCTCGGTTATGGAATATTTCTCTCGTAGACCAACAACTCGTTTTTTCAGTACCTGCAGCCATTACATCCTCAGCCCTTGCCCCAGATGGTAAATCAATTTTGATCGGGGATGAGGTTGGGAATTCTGGTTTATGGGATCTCGGTTCAGGTAAGTTATTACACGAGTTCCCGAAAGACAATCATGATGTAAAAACGGTTGCGTTCTCTCCAGATGGAACACTTGTGGCAATGTCAGTTCGATCGCAAACTGCGGCAGACATGGCTGAGATTAATCTATATGCCTTGCCTAAAGGAACGCTTAAGAAAACTTTTACAATAACTAATTTTCAACCGTTTATTACTGCCCTGTTTTTTTCAGCAGATGGCAAAACATTGATGATAACGATTAATGATAATGAGTCACAAATAATTGATATTGAAAGTGGCCAGATATTGCGAAGCATTAATAGTATTGGGAATATTTCCGCCGTCTCACCTGACGGCAGCCTTATAGCCTTTAATGGTGGAACAGGGTGGTGGAATATTGCCACAGAAACTGGTTTTGCATTACCCAACGGGATGAATGGATATTTAACTGCTTTTTCAGTTGATGGGAGCTTGATCGCTTTTGCTTCAGGCAACAACGAACTCACTGTTTGGGATTTTACAACGAAACAGCTCATCAACCGATTTTCCGGCCATACCAATCGGATTTCCAGTCTGGCAATTTCGGCTGATAATAAATGGCTGCTTAGCGGCAGCGTGGATAATACTGCCAGGTTGTGGAATATTGAGAGCGGGCAAATGGTGAGGGTATACAGCGGACATACCGCCGCGGTCACCAGTGTCCGTTTCATTGAAGGTGGCAAGAAAATTATCACCACCAGCATGGATAAATCGGTCAGAATTTGGATCACGGATTACAACGATTTGTTGACTTACGTTTGTACGCTTATTGGTAGCGACCTTACTGCAGAAGAACGAGTGCTTTATGGCGTTTCGGATCAAGACCCAACCTGTCCGCAATTTGGTCAACAGCCGCAGGCTCAAGTTCCAACCGTGACGCCTACATTAACCCTCATGCCCTTACCTATCTGGACGCCAATCGCAACGCCAACTCTTGGGAACGTTAATCCATAAGCATTCATTATTAGGAAAGGGATTTGCAATGACCGATGTATTCCTCTCGTATTCTCGTAAAGACACTAACTCAGTAAAAGAATTGTTCGATTCCCTTGGAGCACGCAAGCGCGAGGTTTGGATAGATTTACACGGCATCGAGTATTCCTCCAAATGGTGGGAAGAAATCTGTGCGGGCATTGATGGCGCAGACAACTTTGTGCTGATCGTCAGCCAAAATTCGCTTGAATCGTTATTCTGCCATCGCGAGATTAATCATGCTTTGAAACACAACAAACGTATCATTCCCTTCTTAATCATGCCAGTAGATGAAAAAGCCATGTTCCGAGTCTGGCAAAACGACCCGGAGTTGAGCAAATACGAACAGTTGACCAGAGAAAATTGGGAAAGTATCCAATCCATTCAATGGATCGATTTCACCCAAATCAAGAATATCGAAAAAGGGGTGGATGCGCTTCTCGAAACGGTGGATACCGACCCGGAACGTGTCAAGCTGCACACACGTCTGCTGCTGCGTATGCGCGATTGGGAAGGTACGGGTCGTAACCCAAGCGGGTTGCTGCGCGGTGACGAATTGGACCTATATGAGAAGTGGTTCGCTGATTCAAAGCAGAAAGAAACGCCGCCTCATCCGACTGAAGAACAAGAGGCTTACATTACAGAAAGCCGCCGCGT
>PNNU01000303.1 GCA_013824385.1 Anaerolinea sp. | reverse complement strand
ATGATGTTGTAGTACTCTCACGCAATGTCAAACAAGCAGTAGTACCGAGTGCACATGTTGTGCTGCAACAATGGGATGGGAAGAGTGCAGATGCCCTTTGCCGCATTATTGATGGATTGGATGCAGTGGTTAACCTGGCAGGAGAAAGCATCGGTAAAGGCTCCTGGACGGATGCTCGGAAAGAGGAATTATTAAAGAGCCGCCTTGAACCAGCCCAAGCACTGGTCGCCGCACTAAAATTATGTGCTCAAGCCCCAAAGATAATTATCCAAGCTAGCGCGATTGGATATTACGGCAATTCCGTTGGTGAAAAAGATGAAAGTTCACCACCAGGTAATGATTACTTGGCGAACTTCGCAGTTGAATGGGAAGCGTCCACAGATGACGTTGAATCTATGGGCATCAGAAGAGTTATTATCCGCACCGGGATAGTGCTAAAAAAAGAGGAGGGGGTTTTGCCTCAGCTCATGCTGCCCTTCAAACTGATGGTTGGTGGTGCATTAGGTTCTGGCAAACAAATCTATTCGTGGATCCACCTCAAAGACGAAGCAGCCGCCATCCTTTACTTGCTTGAAAAAACAGAAGCACAGGGAGTCTACAATCTCACTGCGCCAAACCCAATGAGCAACAGCGAGATTGGCAAGGTGCTCGCCAGAGTGATGAAACGTCCATACTGGATGCCCGTGCCTGGATTCGCTTTGAAACTCCTGTTGGGAGAAATGAGTACATTGGTTTTAGATGGCCAAAAAGTGATGCCAAAACGGTTGTTGGAATCGGGTTTCAAATTCCGCTTCGTTTATCTTGAAGAAGCCTTAAACGATCTATTAAAATGTTGAAACACAAGAAAAAGATGCGTGAGCGCTGGTATAATCAGGCTTTATATTTCAAAATCTTATAAAGGAGGCCGCAATGAATATCGATCAACAAGTCGAGTATTTTATGCAGGGTACTGAATACGGCGACGAAAAATTGAAGCAGAATATGGCGGATGAGCTGCGTGCTCGTCTGATATCCTGCCAAAAGGAAGGAAGACCCCTGCGGGTCTATTGCGGCTTTGATCCTCGTAAAGCGGATTTGCACCTCGGGCATACAGTGCCCATGCGCAAGCTGCGCCAGTTTCAAGAAATGGGACATGATGTCACATTTTTGATTGGCAATTACACTTCTTTAATCGGCGATCCGTCGGATAAAGACATCTTGCGTCCGCAGTTGACCCATGAAGAGGTGGCTGCCAATGGACAAACCTACGCTGACCAGGCTTTTCGCATTCTTGAACCCGCGAAGACCAGCATCCGCTATAATGCTGAATGGCTCTCGCAGTTGACCTTCGAGCAATTGATCAAACTGGCGTCTAACTTCACCATTCAACAATTTATGACACGCGAGAATTTTAAGCTACGCTGGGACAAAGGTGACGCCGTTTACTTGCATGAGACTTTCTACTCCATCATGCAGGGATACGATGCATTTGCTCTCAAGGCGGATGTACAGATCGGCGGAACTGATCAACTTTTTAATATCATGACCGCCGGACGCAAGATCATGACCTCGCTGGGTGCCCAGCCCAACATCGCCATTATCCTGGGTATTCTGCCCGGCACGGATGGCGTGGTTAAGATGAGCAAGTCGCTGGGCAATCACATCCCCATTAACACGGATGCCAATGATATGTACGGCAAGGTCATGAGCATCCCTGATATGGCAATGTGGCAGTTCTTCAAACTGACCACCCGCCTGACGCCGCCCGAGATTGCCGAGATTGAAAACGGGGTCAAGAATGGCAGCATGCATCCGCGGGATGCAAAGATGCGCCTGGCTCGAGAGATCGTGGGTGCGTTCTACGGTGATCAAGAAGCTGCATCCGCCCAGCAGGTGTTCATCGACACATTCCAAAAGGGAAGCATCCCCGAGGATATTCCCAGTTTCAAGCTTTCAGGCGACCAAACTATTGTGGATGTTTTAATCGCAGCTGACCTGGCAAAAAGCAAGGGTGAAGCCAGACGGTTGATCGAACAAAAAGGGGTCAAGGTTGAGGGAGTTGTGGTTGAAGACAGTGCCCAGGTGATGGATAAACCTGGCGTGCTGCAAGTCGGCAAACGCCATTTCTTGAAACTTGAAAAGTAATTAGTGAACCGCGCCGAACTTGGCGCGGTTTTTTTTTGTAATAAATTTTGGAATGAAATATTTGTTAGTTGATATTTTGATTATTTGTTCTATAATAGTAATATGAATTCAGAGTGGGAAAAGGAGTATTCGCAATGAATGAGTTATCCAATTTTCGAAAATCTGTATTTGAACAAATAAAAAAGACAAATAAGTATGGCATGGAATATTGGTCAGCAAGAGAATTAAAAGATGCTTTAGAATATTCACAGTGGCGAAATTTTTTACAAGTTATTGAGAAAGCAAAATCAGCTTGCCTTATAAGTAACTTTGATTTAGAAAACCATTTTGCTGATGTCAGCAAAATGGTTTTAGTTGGTTCGGACGCACATCGCGAAATTGACGACATTAATCTCTCTCGTTATGCTTGTTATTTAATTGTTCAAAATGGTGACCCCGGGAAGGAAATAGTTGCTTTAGGGCAAACTTATTTTGCAATTCAAACCAGAAAACAAGAAATAAGTGATGATTTTGAAAAGCTTGACGAAGATTCCAAGCGGTTGCGAATACGGCAAGAATTAAAAAGCCATAATAAGCTTCTTGTCGAAGCTGCAAAAGAAGCTGGAGTGGAAACAAGTCTTGATTATGGCATTTTTCAAAACTATGGCTATATGGGGTTGTATGGCGGGTTGAAGGCGAAAGATATTCATGCAAGAAAAGGTTTGAAACCATCTCAGGATATTTTGGATAATATGGGCAGTACTGAATTGGCTGCCAATCTATTTCGAGCCACCCAAACTGAAGACAAACTCCGACGTGAGCAGATTAGAGGAAAAGAAAAAGCAAATAAAACCCACTTTGAAATTGGGAAAAAAGTACGTCAGACAATTGAAGAACTAAATGGGACGATGCCAGAAGATTTACCAACACCCCAAAAAAGCATCAAACAGATTGAAACAGAGAAGAGTAAGAAGCTTAATTCAAAATAGAAATCCAATTTGCATAACTAAACAAATGGAATTTAATAGCGCTTCTTGAATTATTTAATCGCATTCACCGCCGCGGTAAACATTTCGGTACCGATTTTGACAGTCATGTTGGTTGAGGCGTCTTCAAGAGCCACCACCAAGACCACCGGCGTACCTTTCCATTCAGTGGGGGTGCCTGCAATAAACCAATTCACTTTACCTGAGGCGGTCAAACCGGTGGAGACGAGTGACCATCCAGGCAACGAAGCATCTGCAAGTGTGGACGCTGATTGGGCTGTATCCATGGCTGTAAGGGCCGCAGGGGCTTTTTCTGTTTGAAACAGGTTCCATTGGTCATCCCCGTAGGTAAAGGCCGTTGCAAGGATCGGAGACACACTGTGTCCGCCATTGGAAAGGGCGGCATAAGCTGCAGCCATTTGTAAAGGACTAACCAGTAAATCGTTTGATCCATCCGTGGATGAACTTGCATCAATTTCAGTAGCGACAGCAGTGGGTTCTGCAATCGATAGTTCAGGTTGTGAATATAACCCGGATTCTTGATAAAGGTCAGTTACAGTATTTTCGCCAAGGTAATATGTAAGCATATTGAATGATCGATTGCAGCCTGATGCGATCAACTCTCCCCAGGTGGGGTCGGATCCAGGTGTTTGAGCGCAATAGAGTAAGTTTTGGGGGTTTGTCGACCATTCCAGGACAGGCTGCAGGGCAGGCAGGGTTTGTAAAGCCAGCAGCTTTGAAAGCAACAATCCGCCTGTGGCGTTACCCGATGGATATTGACCCTGGGTGGCGCGGTTCAGCAAAGGTGAAGACGGATCAGATTTCCAGGATTCCCAATTCTCTTCGAGAGTGTTGGCGTCAAAAGTGGGCGAGGTGGAAATGACCATCACTTCACCTGATTCTGCATTCAACATCACCAACGCTCCCGTTTGGCCTTTCAGCAAGTCATCCGCGACCAATTGAAGGTTTATATCCAGACTCAAACGGATATCCGCTCCCACAGGGTATTGGGCGGTGAGTAGTCTGTTTACAAGCACATTTGTGGGATTATTCCCCTCCACACCGCGCAGGATGGAATCCATACTGGCTTCAAGGCCGGCCTGACCATAATTTGAGTTGGTGTATCCTACTACTGAGCTCAACGTGGGAAAATGCAGCACCCGTTTTAAGCTACCGGAATCGCCAACGGTTTCTGCGATAATGGCATTATTACGATCCAGAATCTTGCCGC
>PNNU01000302.1 GCA_013824385.1 Anaerolinea sp. | reverse complement strand
GGAAAAGATTTTGATGATCTTCTCCCACAGTTTTAGCAGAACCATTCACTATGGATAAACTTTTATGCATGGATGATCTCCATATTTGAGATGGAAATTGGCTGAGGTTGTTCCTCAGCCAATTTCCTGTGGAGAGAGGAGAAGAACTATTTCAAGATATCTGCCAATTTGGTTCTGGCTTCGTCAAGCGCTGCATCGCTGGCGGGGAAGTAACCCACCTCACCGATGACTTCGTTGACACGGGTCAGGTAGAAGTTGATGAAGGAGCCTACCTGGGGTTTTGCAGCAATGACACCTGCATCTGAGTAGATGAAGAGGGGGCGAGAGAGCTTGTAGCTGCCGTCTTCAGCGGTTTCGAAGGAGGGTGCAACATCGTTGACAGAAACAGCAGTCAATTTTTCAGCCTGGTCATTGAAGTAAGCATATCCGAAGTAGCCGATGGCGTATGGGCTGCCTTCGACGCCTTGGACGAGGGTGTTGTCATCTTCGCTGGTCTGTAGATTACTGGCGGCTAAAACAAGGGCTTTTGCATCGTCAAGTTTTTCGATCTTCTGGGGTTTCTGAACAACCACTTCGGTGAAGAAATCGAAGGTACCGCTGTCAGTGCCTGGGGTGTAGCGCAAGATATCTTCAGCGGGCCAGGCGGGGTTCACATCAGACCACTTCTGGGCGGTGGTGAAAATCAAGGCAAGTTCATCGAGGGTAACGTTGGTGAGGAAGGTGTTTTCTTTGCTGACAACAACTGCAATGGCGTCAGTGCCGACACGGAATTCAACGGGGATACGAGCAGGGGATAATGCAGCGCAAGCTTCAACTTCGGCATCTTTGATGCCGCGGCTGGCATTGGCGATATCAATCTCGCCGGTCTTGCAGAAACGTTCGAAACCAGCACCGCTGCCGATTGAAGAAAGGGTGTGCTGTGCGGCGTAGCCTTCCTGTTCGAAGAGGGCTTGAATGGCTTCACTCAGGGGATAGACGGTGGAGCTGCCTGCGGAGATGATATCACCGGTAACGGTGGAGGGATCAACTTCAGGGAGGATGCCGGCAACAGTGGCAACAGCAGTGGGAGCCTCAGTCGCGGTGGCGACTACAGGGGCCTCAGTGGCAACAACAGGCGCTTCGGTGGGGGCGGCAGCCGGGGTGGAACAAGCCGATAAAACAAACGCACTTACTAAAACGATACTCACAACCAACAACAATGATTTTGAACGCATTTTTCGTCTCCTTTTATTAGATAGCTTAATCTTACAAAGCCAAGGTTAAGGAGTAAAAAATGAATTGTTAACGGTTGGTTAAACCTTCTTACTATTTGAGATCAATATTCGTAATCGGAATTGAAAAAGTAAAGGTACTGCCCAGGCCAAGGGTACTTTCGACCCAGAGTTTTCCGCCGTGGGCTTCAACGATATGCTTTGAGATGGACAGGCCAAGACCTGTTCCACTGCTTGAGCGTGAGGGATCAGTTTTGTAGAAGCGTTCAAATATGCGCTTCAAATCAGCAGGCGGGATGCCGATGCCGGTATCTGCAATGCAAAAATGAACGGCCTGATCTTTTTGAGCAGCGCTTACCTTGATGGAGCCACCTGGGGAGGTGAATTTGATGGCGTTGTGGATCAGATTGACAAACACCTGTTGAATGCGAACTTTATCCACCTCGATATCGGGTAAATCATCAGACAGCTCTGATTCAAGCGCAATACCTGCGCGTTCAGCTTGCATGCGCATCCGCTCAACAGGGCGGGTGACAATATCGCTGATGGAACAGCATTTAATCTCCAAGGGAACTTTTCCGGATTCAATTTTTGATAATTCCAGAATCTCGGTTACGATCTGCGTGAGATTGTCAATTTCTTCATCCATTTGTGTCAGAAACCGATTGCTTACCTTGGGATCATTAATCGCGCCATTTTGCAAAGTTTCAGTTAATGCTTTTAAAGAGGCAAGGGGTGTGCGTAATTCATGAGAAATGTTGCTCACGAAGTCTTTTCTCACGGTTTCCAGTTTTCGCAGCAGGGTCAAATCCTGGAAAAGAAGCAAGACTTCACCTGGCAAAATCGGTCCCAATAAGGAGGCTATAACCTGCACATTATCCTTTTCCATCGAGGTTTGGATGGTGGTATTTTGTGTTTTACCCGTCTGAAGAGTTAACTGCCAGAGTTCAACAATCTGGTGCTGGCGCACCACCTCAATTAACGTATTGCCTTGGTCCGCTTGAAAATTGGTTTGGAATAACTTTTGGGCTGACGGGTTGATCATGGATACAACACCATGGGCATTTACCAGGATCACCCCATCGGTCATGTTGAACAAAACCGCAGAAAGTTTGGTCCGTTCATTGCGCAGGTTTTGAATTTGCAAATTGATCTTCTCAACCTGCGTGTTGTGAGAAGTGATCAGCAATCCAATCTCATCCTTGCGGCCTTTTGCGGCAATGGTTTTGAGTTCACCTTCAGAAGAGGTGAAGATCGCCTCGCTGATCTTGCGCAGCGGATTGAATTTTTTTGAAGTTTGCAGGAACATAAAGATCAAGGCGATCAGCAAGCTCGCGCCTGCAGTGATCAACAATATCATGCGAAACTTGGCGATGGTGGTGTCATAATACTCGAGGGATCTGGCTAACCGCACAACACCAATGATGCCTTGTTTGTTATAAACTGGGGCAGCCACATAGATGTAACGCTGATGCATGGTCAAACTCAAGCGAATAAAAGGTTCGATTTTGTTCTGTAAAGCAGCCTGAACTTCTGGACGCTTTAAATGATTTTCCATGCTCGCAGTATTATGATCCGATTCACCGACGACGGTGCCATCCGCCAGGATGATGGTAACGCGATTGCCGGTTATTTCGGCAAGGTGATTGGCATTGGCATCCACATCAGATAGAAAGGGATTATTGGTAAGCGATTCAGAGGCAAGCGTGGCTTCAGAAATTAATTCCTTTTCCAAATTGGTGAGGACAAAGCGGTCAAAAAAAACGGAAGTTGAGACCGCTATACTTCCCAAAGAGAGTGCAAGCAAAATCAGGTATGGAATGGCTGTTTTTTGGACGTACGAAAGACCTTTCATGGCTTATCCTTCAAAACGATACCCTGAACCTCTGACAGTCATCAATCTTGTTGGCTTGGCTGGGTCAATTTCTATCTTTTGTCTTAGCCAGCGCATGTGTACATCCACTGTTCGGCTTTCGCCCATATAATCCCATCCCCAGACGTCTTCAAGGATCTTATCGCGTGATAAAGCTCTGCCGCGGTTTGTTGCCAAATAATGGAGCAGTTCAAATTCCTTGGGTTTTAACTCAAGATTCTCATTATTGAGCCGCACTTCGCGGCGGATGGAATCAATCACCAGATCGCCAAATGTCAACACTTCACCGGATGAAACTTCCACGGGAGCAGGGGCTGCATCCTCCTGCATCAAGCGTACACGCCGCAGCATGGCTTTAACTCTTGCGAGCAGTTCGCGCATCGAAAAAGGCTTGCTCATGTAATCATCCGCGCCGACTTCAAGACCCACGATGCGGTCAATCTCGTCATCGCGGGCGGTGAGCATCAAAATGGGCGTGTTCTTTTCAGCTCTGATCTTGCGGCAGATTTCAAAGCCATCCATCCCTGGTAACATGATATCCAGTAGTATCAAATTGTAATTGCCGTTGTGAGCCTTCTGAAAGGCTTCGAGGCCGTCGCCGCAAGTTTCAACATCATAACCTTCGTTGGTTAAATTGTATTCAAGGGTTTCTCGTAAGGCTTTTTCGTCTTCGACGATCAAAATGCTATTTTTCATCGGACCTCAACAAGCGATTGAAGACATCTTTCATTTTTGCGGCCAGGGCTGCGCGGTCGAAGTGCAATTCCACATACTCGCGTCCGTTTTTACCCATGTGTTCAGTTTTGACAGCATCATTGTGCATGATTTTAATCTGATCTGCAAGAGATTGGGGATTGCCTGGTTCAATAAAGACACCGCATTTCGCAGCTTCGACCACCTGACGGATAACGCCGTCGATGAGCAGCAAAACGGGTTTGGCGGCGGCCATATAGTCAAAAACCTTGTTGGGATAAGTCGTTTTGTACATATCAATGGGTTTAAGAATGGCGATACAGGCATCCGAGGCGGCCAAAACGGAGTTCATTTCCGTCTTTGGCACGGAAGGAAGAAAAAGGACATTGGTAAGCAGGTTGAAATTAGCTTGTTCCATGAGATTACTTTTTTCCTTGCCATCCCCGACAAAGACATAAACAATATCGTCGTCTTTGCGGGTAATGACCGCAGTCTCGAGGATAATTCCAAGGTTATTCGAAATGCCGTGTGCACCGGCGTAAA
>PNNU01000301.1 GCA_013824385.1 Anaerolinea sp. | reverse complement strand
TTCTTCATCGGCGCCGTACCCTTTTGTATAGCCGGAGCATTGTTGTTTGCGGAATTGCCCAAATCAATCATCAATCGCTGCATAGGTGCGGCCATTTTACTCTTTACTGTATTAAAGCTCTGCGGTGTGCTTAAACTGAAACCCGGCAACGCCTTGATAATCGTCGGTGGTGGGCTGGTTGGATTTCTCTCTGGATTGATCGGCAGCGCCGGTCCGCTTGGGGCAGTGATCTTTTTGACCCTGGGGCTTCCACCGGTGGCATACATCGCCAGTGAGGCAACCACCGCGCTTGTAATGCACGGCGTAAAAACGGTTGTCTATCAAAGTACACTAAACATTGATCCTAAAATTTGGCTTCTGGCGGGTCTAATGGGGCTTGCAATGATCCTGGGAACATGGGTGTCAAAAAAAATCATCGAAAAACTGGAACCGAAAAAATTTCAATTATTTGTTTCCGTTTTGCTGATTCTCATGGCAGCCTATATGATCATTCATGGATGATTAACCTTTTATGTTTATAAGAAATATAAATACAAAAGAACGCGGAGCATTTTCCGCGTTCTTTTGCCGTTCAGGAGAAAACAAGAAACTATTGTGTCAGTAAATTGACAGCGTAGAAGTCGTGATAATCAGTGATGTTTTGGAAAACGAACAGGTTATCGAAGTTGTAAACATTTAGATCTTTGAAAGGAACGGCATCTTCGACTGGAGCAATATCGGAGCGGCCGGAATACTGTCCAACCTGGTTCCAGGGTTCAAAACCTTCTGCACTCAAAGCAAATTTGTGGAATAATTTGGCTGCATTGGGGTGTGGTGCCTGGTTGATGATGCCTAAATAGTTGTGTTTTTGTACGCCGATAACTGGGCTCATCGCTTCGCAGGGTTTGAATACTGCATCACCTGAGAGCACTTTGCGATACTTGGAAAGGGGAAGCCAACCCAGGTTATTGTCTTTCAATCCAGGGATGGCCATTGCACCCCAAACATCATCACTGCCACCAACGCCAACAGGTTGATTCTGGGCAAATTTCTTGAGCCACATCCAACCGGCATCAGGTGTATCAGCATCAAGCACGATATCTGTGCCGTAAAGTTCTTTATAGGCAGCAGCAAAATCGTCTGCATGAGACACAGCACTCATCAGCATGCCAAGGTCTTCGGCGCTATTGATGGGGTCCTTGATGAAGATTTTACCCTTCCACTCGGGGTCAGTTAATTCCCACCAGTTTGTGATGGGGCAGGTTTCATTCAATTCAGAGTTATATACCCAGCCAAAAGTCTCAGTGCTTGCAGTTACAACCGGATTCTGATTTGCTTCAGGGATGACAGAAAGCAGTTCAGCGGGGATGTACTTCCAAACATATTGATTGGGTACAAACTCACCTTCGAGGTCAGGGCCGCCAGCACTGTACCAAACATCACCGGTATAAGCGCCTGCTTTTTGTTCTTCACGAACCTTGGTGATCACTTCCGCTCCACCCATATCGTTCGCTTCCAATACGATATCGGGATATAATGTTGCCCATACCGCGGCAGCATCCTGAATACGGGAAGAGTTGGAGTAGACGACCAGAGAGCCTTCTTCTTTTGCTGCAGCTTCAATTGCAGCCCAATCTTCAGTGTCAGAAAGATATGACCCAAGGCCATTATCTTTTGCCCATTGCTCAGCAGCGCTGAGCGGCACTTCGGTGGCAACTGGTGCTTCGGTGGCAGCCGGAGCTTCAGTACCAGCAGGCGCTTCAGTGGCGATTGGTGCCGCGGTAGGTTTGGCGCAAGAAACCAGGAAACTGATTAATAGTACAAGCGAGACAATCCGTAAAAGCTTTTTCATTTATTTCTCCTTAGTTTGTGTAGGAAATGGCATGAAAAGTGTGAGGATCTTGTTTTAGTTTCTTCCGATGTAGCCTCCTTCTAATTTGAATCGTTCCTTTTTTCTGTTATTGTCACTATGCAGCCGTGATTAGATTACCGCTGGTTTTGTTATAAAGATTGATTGCATCTTCATCAAAAATCAGCCATATTTTTGCTCTCTTTAGAGTCCCAAGCCTTTTTCAAGGCTGCCTTTGCGGAATCGGCTGATCAACCAGTTGCCGCCGAGGATTAATGCGATCAGCAGAATGATGACTGCATCTGCTTTCTGTTCGCTGCCATTTTCGGTGTAGCGCATGGTCATGCTCGCCAACACCTGTGTGGCCGGGGTGACCAACAGGATGATCAACGACAACTCGCGCATGGTGGTGATAAATGAAAGCAAAAATCCTGAAACGAATCCACTGCGTGTCAGCGGAAAAATAATCCTTGTGAAGCGGGTCCATGCATTTGCACCTGCTACTTTGGCTGCTTCTTCGAGTTCCCTTCCCACCTGCATCATGGCGGTAACACCTGTCCGACTTGAAAAGGGAAGATTTTTTGCGACTGATACCACCACCAGAAGGGCGAAAGTTCCATAGAGCGGCGGGATTGGACCAACCGGTTTTGCAAACATGGAAATAAAAATGGCTCCAAAAGCAATTCCAGGTATGACATAAGGGATGAAAGCCAACTGTTCAACAAGCTTGGATAATTTTGTTCCGCGGCCTTTGACAATGGAATACCCAAGGATGACACCCAGAATCGCAGAGAAAAAAGCTGTGGCAAAAGCCAGTTTGATCGAATTCCAGGCGCCTTTGATGATTGCCGGGTTTCTAAAAATACCGGGTAACCCGTCATCAATGGTTGGGTCGCTTTGTCCAATCCAATGGACCAATGAAAAATTGGCCAGGCTGTAATTCCCTGAATCTTTCATGAAGGTATTCCACAATAAAAGTGCAGCAGGCAGCACGGCGATGATGATTTCGATCCCAATGATCAAGGCGGTAAAAAAGGTACGCCAATTGCGAAGGTTGATCTGTTTGATGACCAGACCGCGTCCGCCAATGGTCTCGAAGCTCTTTTTCGTCCCCATCGCTTTTTGATTGATATAAACGGTGATGATGGCTATGGCGATCAACATGAGTGCCAAGACGAATCCATCGGCAGTATCACCCAGCTTCATGTCAGCCCGAATCATGGTTGAAAGCGTGTAATAACGGACAGGAACACCCAGAATATTAGGTCCGCCAAAAGTGCCCATTACTCTTGAAAAAGTCATGATGAAACCTGATAAGAGCGCCGGTAGAACCAACGGGAAGGTGATTTTTCTCAAGATACGCCAACGATTGGCGCCCATCATTTCACCAGCTTCTTCAAGATTCGAATCGATCGACATTAAAGCCGCAGAAACGAACAGGAAGAAAAAGGTGTAATAGTGCAGGCCGCTGCTAACCATAATGGGAACAGGCCCGTAGGCAAACCAATCAGGCGGACCAAAACCAAACAGAAATTCCATGATCCCGGGCGCGCCGCCAATCGTTCGGTTCTTAAACATAACCGTCCAGGCCATTGAAATGGTCCACGAAGGCATCATATAAGGAACAATAGCCAAAATGTTGATAATCTTTCGGCCGGGCATATTTGTTCGAACCACGAACCATGCCATCAGACATCCCAATGCCATGGCAATTGCTGTTGCCCCTGCAGAAACGACCAGCGAGTGCTGCAACGGAATATAGAGCATGATCATGCTGATTTTTGAAGACAGCATTCTGATCCAATGGTAAAAAGTAAAACCGCCTACAGCTGAATCAGGAAATTTGAGCAGGTCTTTTTCTTGAAAGGTTAGGGTGGTAGCCAGCATCCGGTAAAGTGGAATGATGATCAGATAGATCAACAATGCCAGCATTATTAATGAAAGCAATACATGTGGGCTTGAAATCCAGCGCGAAAATCGTCTGAATCGAGCTGCAAATGATAGGTTGCTCTTATTTTCAAGATTGATGTGGGCGGCCATGGATGGTCTCCTAATTCTTTTTTCTTGAGTTTGTGTTATTGCTTATTCGTTGAACACTATCGCGAAGCTGATCAAGCTTGTCGAGGTTGTTCATGATCTTTTCCTGATCTGCTGCGGTCAAGGCCAGGAGCAGTGTGTTAATAATCGTCATTGGAATGGTCAAGGAATGGAATGCAGAGACTAGTCCGCGGCGGGCAGAGAGCGTGACAGTAGCTTTGCTCCCGATCAAATCTCCAAGTGTGTCTGTAATTAAGATGACAGGTGCTTTAAGTTCATTGGCCCGATCCAGCATAAGTTCCAAATAGGGATTTACACTATGGAAGGCTATGGCGATCACCAGGTCGCTGCCGGTCATCAATAATAAGGGTTCAATGAGTTCACGGCCTGAGGTGCGCAATGGAATAACGTGTTTAAGCGAGCGCGTGAGGCGTATATCCAGTTGATCTACCAGCGAAATGGAGGGTCCCAGG
>PNNU01000300.1 GCA_013824385.1 Anaerolinea sp. | reverse complement strand
CAAATGATGGGAACCTGAGCGACCGGCTGAGCCGCATCCTCTGGGAACTTCGCCAGCCATTGGATATGTCTCGCGTCAAACGCCGCCAAGCGCCAGGTATGGGATCTGTTCCATATCTGGAAGGATACGACGTTATTGATCGAGCCAACAGTATCTTCGGATTTACCTGGTCATTTGACTTGATTGGTGATCCGGTCATCGTGCGTTGGCAAAAAAAGGTGCTGATTTGGAATCAGCAGGAAAAACGCAAGATTCCAGCCCTGGATGCCAATGGGAATGTTCAGACCGAGGAAGTCGGTTTAGTGTATATCACCGGCAAAGTTTCTGTCGATCTGGACGGGAAAACATACAGTCACGCCGATCTTGGTCGTTGTGTCTTCACTGGTGATACACCCGAAGCTCTTGATATGGCCTTGGCAGGTTCAGCCACAGACTGTCTGAAGCGCTGCTTCCGCCAGTTGGGTGAACAGTTCGGCAATCTGCTGTATGACAAGGAAATTGCTCAGAACGCAGGACTTGATCAAAACCGATCCAATGGCACCTCATCTACGGCAATTCCAACTTCGAAAGCAAATTCTATGCCTCCCACCACCTCTACCGTACGCAAGTATGGGGATGGTGTCTCCGTGAATGGCAATGTCTCCGAACAGGAGGCATTCGACCAATTCAAAGAGAAAACCGGGAGAGTTCCTGCTTCAAAGGATGAATTGCGTAATTGGCTTGCCAGTCAACGCGCCACACCGACGCCTGCATCCGTTGCAGCATAAAAAACCATATACCAAAGAGAAAGGAAAAACACAATGTACCAAACGATTATCCTCATCGGAAATTTGGGAAAAGATCCCGAAATGCGCTTTACCCCTGGCGGACAACCGGTGACCACCTTATCGGTAGCCACCAATCGTCGTTACAACGGTCAGAATGGACAGCCAGTCAAAGAAACAACCTGGTTCCGTGTCACTGTGTGGGGAAAACAAGCAGAGTCCTGCAATGAATTCCTACACAAAGGAAGCAAGGTGTTAGTGGAAGGACGCCTAACCCCCGACCCTGAAACTGGTGGGCCTCATATCTGGGAAAACAATGGAAAGGTTGGCGCTTCATTCGAAGTAAACGCCTCGACCGTACGTTTTCTTTCTGGACGTGAAGACCAGGAGGAAGCAGAACCCGCAGTAAATACCCAGGTCCCGCCAAATTTAGACCCAAGCGAAATTCCATTCTAACCAGAGTCAAAACGCACCGGCGAATCACAACGAAGGACATGCCATTCAGGGCATGTCCTTTCTCATTCCTATTGAAAGAACACAGGAGGAACACATGGTAAAAGCTGAAATCACAATCGGTACATGTTATGGAGATGCGGTCATTCCCGTCGAGGTAGTCGGAAAAGGCCCGAGACCTGGAACAGTCTGGGTACGCGCGCTCAATGGACTGGAGCCATTTACCAAGAACAGCCACGGTGGCCCTTATCAGGACAGCACTACGGTGGTTCATATCCCTCACTTGAGGGATGTCCGTGTTGAGAATGATCCTGAAGAAGCACCAATCTGTGAAACGATTGAACCAGGAGAACTAGAAATCCAAATCTCTCCGCAGGATCACTTGCTTCCAGCGGATTGGTTTCTGGAGAGTGCTTATGAAGACCGAACTTGCTCCGAGTAGAACCGCAGGTACGGTTAGAAGCAGTCAGGGGATCCCAAAAGCGCATGGCAGTGCAATGATCCGGGAAGACTTTACGGTGTTCACGCCATCCGTTTCCATCCAGGGATATCAATACCTGGTTGATTTTGGTTCGGGCAGTGAACATCGTTTTCACAGGGTCAATAAAAACAAGGAGTGCTCTTGTGGTGCAGCTTATTGCGAAGCGATTGATGCTGTTCGTTTTTATCTTCAAGCTGGTGGTGCACGAGCGCCTGATCCAGAAGGGATGCCACCTTGTCCTATCTGTGGCAGCAAGACTTACCGTGATCGGAATTGGGATGGCAAGTACACCAAGGAATTGGGGTGGCGCTGCACAAAAGGCGGCCTGCGTCATTTCCTGGATGTAAAAGCTGAAAGGATAAAAAAGAACCTTGCAGAAAACCCCTGGCTCATACCTCCCGCACCTGGATACCCAGGTGTGCGGCGCGATGAATTGATGACCTGGGAAGAATGCGAAGCAATCAGCCGCAAGGTATTTCTTGAAACCGGATACGATCCGACCGCATAAATTACAGGACCCTAATGGACCCCGCAAGGGGCAAAATGGGGGGACAGCATCCCTCCAGGGGTGGTCTGTCCCCCATTTCACAGGAGACAGACATGAACAATCTACAACCGTACCTTATAGAAAGTGCACACCCTCAAACTTACAACTTTCCCCGGCTCAAGCACCTGCCCGTTCGTGAGCAGCCGGCTTTCCGGGTAAGCAAGGATTCAGATGCATGCAGTCTGGCTGAATTGCTGGCAGTCATCATTGGTGGTTCAAATCAAATTGAGTCCGCTGAACAACTGCTGGCACAATTTGGCACGATCCAGAAAATTGCCCAGGCACATGTGAATGAGATTGCCAAAGTGCCGGGCATAAGCAACTTGACTGCACTGCGACTCAAAGCAGCTTTAGCACTTGGACGTAAGCTTCTTCAACCAGAAGATGAACGTCCAACAATTCATTCACCTGGAGATGCTGCTCAAATCTTGATGCCAATGCTGGCGCATCGTGAACAAGAATTCATGGTCGTGATGCCGCTTGACACACGCAACCGCATGTTGGATGTGATTGAGATATATCACGGATCGCTAAATTCCTCGATGGTGCGGGTTGGTGAGTTGTTCAAACCGGCATTGCAGCGGAATGCAGCAGCTATCTTAATCGCGCATAACCATCCCAGCACAGATCCTACACCCAGTCCCGAAGATGTCAGCGTGACTCGCGCCATTGTCCAGGCTGGCAAGCTCTTGGATGTCTCAGTCCTGGACCATTTGGTCATTGGATTATCACGATGGGTGTCCCTGAAGGAAAAAGGGCTGGGATTTTCATAATCCACGAATGAACACAAGGAGGTCAACATGAAATCCATTTTGTTTTTTGATATTGAAACCACCGCTAATGCGGATGCAATTGCGCTCTTACCCGAGCCTTCTGCTCCTGCCAACTACAAAGATCAGGACAAGATTGCCCAATACATCACCGAAAAGAAAGCAGAACAAATTACTCAGGCACCACTTGATGCTGATCTGGGTAAGGTTATCGCCATCTCGCTTCAAAACGGGATTGAAAGTCCGGTAGAAGTCCACCTGATTGGTGATCCTGAAACCCAAACCGAAAGCGATCTGATCCGCTGGTTTTGGTCTTTATTCGCAAAAGCCGATGGCCGTTCTTGCGGTTACAACATCATCGGTTTTGATCTTCCTTATTTACTCAGACGGTCATTCGACCTTGGCATTCAGGTTCCGATCCAACCACAACTGTCCAAATTTCGCACAGATCTCACTATCGATCTCATGGCTATCCTCTACAACTGGGGACAGGCTAAAGGATTGAAATGGGTCTGTAAACGCTATGGGATAAAAAACCCGCTACCTGATTTGGATGGTTCTCAGGTGGTCAATATGGATCCGGAAACATTACGAAAGTACGCTGGAAACGATGTCTTTCTGGTCGTAGAGCTGTACAAGCGCATGTGCGGGGTATATCTGCCGGCAATGAATGCCTATCAACCCGCCTTTTTTAACCGCTAATTATATGGAGGATCATATGGATCAATTACCTACCCTACAACAGCTTGAATACCTGGAATCAGGTTTCGAGGTTTCCAAGATCTTGGCACAGGCTGGATTCCCGATGGATAAACCTGCTTTCGCCATTACTTGGGGACAAATTGCCGAAGAGATCGCTCATACCCTGGCAGATCACGGTCTTCCTCCAGATCGGTTGGAAGAAGACTTTTTGATTGACCTGGCGCAAGGAGTCCAGAAAGTTCTTCAGAATGATGATGTACTTTTCTGGCGAAGTTCTATCCGTAGTTTTACAACGGATCACCCGACCGTCACAGCCTTCACAACATCGAATTTAGACAATGATGACGAAGGTCCTCTCACGGAGCAATACGAAAACGCAATCCGCCTCGGGGATGATGAAGCCTACTGGCCAGATGGTGGTGCTTCTGCAGATTTATTTGACGAATTCTAATCACTTTAAGACACGCAGGGGTTGAACCCCTGCGTGTCGAACAACGTTGGTGCAAATGTATGGATCAACCTTCTGAGGGTTGGTCTGTAGATAGCTTTAACGTTGGGTATTTAGATGCGTAACGTTGGATTATTTCACCAAAGGAGGAAGAATTGGAGGTTTTGTACGAAACACAAAAAGATGTGAATTGGGAACTGGTTCAAGCAGAAATTGCCCTAATAGATGATTGTTGCAAGAAGTCTTTGGAAGATTTCATATTGG
>PNNU01000299.1 GCA_013824385.1 Anaerolinea sp. | reverse complement strand
CTGTCTCCCCCACGCAACTGATGGCAGGCAAAGTGGTTGGCGACCTGCTGGTGGGCTTGACCCAATTGGTGGTCTGGTTATTGTTCCTGATCATCGGGTTGAAGGTGGCTCCCCTCTTTATCCCCGATATGGGAACCATGCCAGGGATTGATGCCAAATACATTCTTCTAATTGCCGGAACAATGCTGCCGGCTTTTGTGATGATCGCGGCTGCCATGGGTGCCATCGGCGCCACCGCGACCGAAAGCCAGGAAGCTCAACAAATGGCCGGTTTCTTCACCCTGCCGATTGTAGTTCCCTTCTGGTTCGTCAGCCAGATCATGTTCAAACCTAACGGCCCCCTGGCTGTCGGGATGAGCATGTTTCCACTCACCGCACCGATTGCATTACCGCTGCGCGCCGGGTTTACCAACATCCCCTGGTGGCAGACCTCGATTACCGTTGGTGTATTGGTTTTATTGGCCCTATTTTCTTTATGGTTATCCGGCAAAATCTTCCGTATCGGCATGCTGCGTTACGGCAAAAAAGTCTCATTAAAAGAAGCGTTCCGTCGTTCGTAGGATCGGGTGAAAATAAATATGTCTAAAACATGGCTCGTCTTAAAAAATGAATTCATTTCGGTGATCACCAGAAGATCATTTCTGCTTACCTTAATCCTGCTGCCCTTGATGAGTTTTATCATTCTTTTGGTGGTTTCGGGCATCCAGAAGTCCTCCGGCAATACCGACACTGATGCTCTTGCCAATTTCTTTACGCCCAAAGTTGAAGCCTCAAATGTTCCAGAAGGGTTTATCGATCAAAGTGGATTAGTGAAGGAAGTTCCCCCGGCATATCAAGACAAACTGGTACGCTATGATAATGAAGAAACCGCCAAAAAGGCTGTAGTATCAGGCACCATCAGCGCGTATTACGTCATCGGCAAAGATTACCTCGATGAGGGGACGATTCTTTATATGAGGCCTGATTACAATCCCATCGGCGGCATGGAAAACTCCGGTGCCATTGAAACATTGATGGCCAACGCTCTGACGGATGGCAATATTGAATTGGCCTACCGCGTACAGGATCCGTTGAATGTAAAAGAGGTTTCACTGGCAGCAACACCTCACCGCGATAGTTCCAATGCGCTGACCTTCTTTTTGCCGTACATTGTTACCTTTTTGTTTTACATCGTGATCCTGACATCATCCAGTTTATTGCTCAATAACATTTCAGGTGAGAAACAAAACCGCATGATGGAAATGTTGATGACAAGTGTTAATCCGCGGCAGATGCTGACCGGCAAGATCGTTGCCCTGGGGCTAATTGGCCTGCTGCAGACAATTGTCTGGTCGGGTTCAGGGTATTTGATGCTGCTCTTCTCGGGTAAACAATTCGCTCTGGGTGATGCCTTCAAACTGCCGCCCAGCATTCTGGTGTGGGGTATCATCTACTTCATATTGGGATACGCTGTATACGCCAGTTTGATGGCCGGACTCGGTGCGCTGGTACCGAACATCCGTGAAGCCAGCCAGACCACCATTGTTGTGATCATCCCCCTGATCATCCCGTTGGTATTTATCAGCAGCCTGATCCAGGCGCCAAACAGCCCATTATCGGTGGTGCTGAGTCTCTTCCCGCTAACGGCACCTGTAAGCATGATGACGAGGCTGGCAGCCACGTCAGTGCCCTTCTGGCAGACCGCCCTGGCAGCGGTGCTGATTGGGCTTACAGCACTCTTCCTGGTGAGGAGTGCGGCCAAGATGTTCCGTGCGCAGAACCTGCTATCGGGACAATCGATCAATACCAAAGCGTTCTTTTCCGCTCTGTTTGGAAAATAAAATCAAAAACTCTCCGCGAAAACGGGGAGTTTTTTTGATAGTAGGATGGCTTTTCGAGGACGGGCAGATACGGTATAATAATGGCGATCGCCCCCGTAGCTCAATGGACAGAGTGCCTGACTTCGAATCAGTAGGTTCAGGGTTCGAATCCCTGCGGGGGCGCTATTGTTGTAATAGATTCGGTTCAGGGCACCCACAAGGGGTGTGTTATTCGAATCTCTAGGGGGTTCCTTCTGGGTGCTTCGAAGGGCGCTATTGTTTTTCAATATGATATTTGAACTCTGTTTAAATTCTAAATTTCCTCTTAAACACACCAGTTGAATATTCCCCAGCGCTCTGTCAACTTGATGGTGGATGGATGCAGGCTTATGCCTCCGTGAGCTAAAGTTTACCGTTTTCAGCGTTTCTATCCGTTTCTATTAACTTTCATCGTTAAGCCGTTCGCCAGGATTTCCTGACGCATCCCTTGTTTAAAAAAAACTAAGGGTGTGAGATGTAGTTATCGTCTGAATTGTGCACCTCGACACTCATCCAGGTTCAGGCGAAAATGTAATATTATAGAATTCCTTCATATGGATGATTATGAAGGTCTTTGATGCAGTGTTTTCTACATTTCTCCATATTGTACTTGTGTTGCAACGATGTCTAGTTGGTTGGTGTTTCTTTTTGTGTATTACATTGCTTCTGTGCAATGTAATTCGATATTTTTATTGTATTCAAGTCTAGAAGAAATCAAGGGCTGAATTTTTGATTTTTTGTTTGCAGTTTTGAAATTGTTTGGGGGAAGAAAATCAAGCCGATTTATTTGGGTGATTTAATTGGGGAAATTTTGCAAGATTCTTAGAGGTTGATAAAACTAATGAGAACATTAAAATAGTATTGTCCAAAAGTGAATTTTTTTAATTCTAAGAATGATTAATGGTGAAAAGTAAGACTACGGCATATTTATATTTTCTTCAAATTAACCGGTGGCTTTGCTTTTGCTATCTCCGCAGCAAGCTGGCGGAGTATTACGCAAAAGCAAGTACATCAGCTACCTCAAAGCATGGAACCGGCGTAGCCAGCTTTGTTGTATTCAACGTTTCACGAATAAGCGAATCTTATTGTAAAAATTTACACTGATCTTTTTGCTTTGTAAATTTTAGTGTATATTTTTTCAAAGTTATGGTTACTTTGAAAGTATTCTTACGAACCGATGGTTCCTATGAATAAATAGCTCTGAATACACAATTATTTTTCATAGGAGTTGTTGTGCGAATCCGGAATAAAAATGCCGTTATTTTCGCAACAAAAGGAGAGGTTCCAGTCATTGAATTTTTACTAAAATAAGAGTAAAATAAGGTTATCAATTGTTCATTATTGTACGATTGTTTAGAAAAAAAATCCATAGAGATTGGAATTTCAAAATGCCGAAAATAATTTACACCGATCTTGATATTGAACAGGCTGCTGCTGAAGGTAAAACCAGCCTGCACCTTTCAGAAGATACGGTGCTCACCGATCTGGCTTATGAAAAAGCTAAACTCCTTGGGATTAAGCTACAACAAACACAGAATGACCAACCACCATCAGCCCCTATTCGACCATACCTTAATTCTAGCACAATCGTGCCTGATCTACCAAAGCTCTTGACCACTTTAGAAACGGCTTTCCAGAATCACACTACTGAGGAATCTACTTCTGGTCACCACGATGTTCTTAGCTTTACACCTCAAACTCGTGAACAAGAATTGCGCGAAGCAATTATTCTCACTGGACAAATTCTTTATAACAGCGGATTAATGGTTTCGAATGATGGCAATATTTCTATACGCATGGCCGATGGTAATGTTCTGATCACACCGTCGGGAGTTACTAAAGGCAGAATTTCGCCTGATGATTTAATTGTCATTAATCTGGATGGAAATATCATAAAACCAGCTGCAAACCCGGGGCTTAAACCAACTTCTGAACAACCCATGCATCTCGAAATTTACCGCCAAAGACCAGATGTACGAGCTGTAATTCATACACACTTAATCTTCGCCAATGCATTGGCTATATCCCATGGTAAAGTGCGCATGGATGTTATCCCTGAAGCAGCCATTGCTTTTGGCAATGTTCCAGTGACTGACTTTGCACTACCCTCTTCAAATCAGAATGCAGAAGCCATTCGAGAGTTAATAAAGGATCATGACGTGATGCTTATTCGCAACCATGGCAGCCTGGCGGTCGGAAAAAACCTGGATGAAGCGTTGATAAACACTGAACGTCTGGAACATGTTTCTAAAACACTAACTTTTGCTGAACTTCTTGGTGAAGTTAATACACTGCCTGAAGATATGTTGCAAATAATCGCTGACATGGTTCAAAAAAATCAAGATAAAAAGCAATAACGAGTTGTTATAAATAATCTTCATCTCTTGAATTAAGCTATATAATCAGAAACAGAAGGGAAACAAAGAATCATATGGCAGAAAATAATCAAGACGAAATGATGGTGATCGCAGCCTGGCTGTACTACGGGGAACATATGACCCACGAAGAAATTGCAGCCGAATTGCATATGTCGCGGGTCAGTATCACTCGCCTTTTACAACGCGCCCGAATGGAAGGCGTTGTTCAATTTACAATCACACGT
>PNNU01000298.1 GCA_013824385.1 Anaerolinea sp. | reverse complement strand
CCAGAATTTTATCCTTGGATTCCTGCCAGTTGTTTTGCGGCGCGTGAGGATAAATGGTGCCGGTATCCAGAAGTTTGCCGGTGGGACCGACCACAGCCAGTTTGGTGCCGGTACGGAAACCCGGATCCAGACCAAGCACGGTCTGCCCAAGCAATGGCGGTTGACCGAGCAGTGCCTTGAGATTGGAAGCAAAGACTTTAATGGCGTGTGTTTCACCAACCACGGTAAGTTCCCGGCGTACATCCCGTTCGATGGAAGGCAGCAGCAGTCGTTCCGCGGCATCGGTGATGGCGGCTTCAAGATCGGCGCAGAAAGGTGAACGCACGTCCGGACGGTAATAGTCCACTATGGAACCCTTCCAGTCCTTCTCATCCACGGCTACTTTTACGCGTAATACTTTTTCGGTCTCGCCGCGGTTGATGGCCAGCACCTGGTGCGGACGCATGCGGCTGACCTGTGATGTGAATTCGTAATAGGTCGCATACACGGATTTTTCATCTTTGGCGCCTTCGACGTATTCGCTGGTGAGGGTGCCGAACTGCATGGCTTTGCGCCGGGTGGAGGCTCTTACTTCTGCAGAATCGCTGATGGTCTCGGCGGTGATGTCGCGCGCTCCAGCCAGGGCATCTTCCACGGTTTCAACCTGCTCGTTCAAGAATCCCAACGCCATTTTCTGCGCATCACCGGGGGTGCGCGCCTGGGTCAGGATCATGTCTGCAAGGCCTTGCAAACCCTTCTCGCGGGCAATGGAAGCACGTGTGCGGCGTTTGGGTTTGTAGGGTGCGTAAAGGTCTTCCACCGCGGTCATGGTGTCGGCTGCGGTCAATTTTTCAAGCAGTTCGGGCGTCATCTTGCCCTGCTCTTCGATGGAAGCAATCACGGCGGCGCGGCGTTCTTCGAGGGTGCGACCTTTTTCTAGCAAGCTCTGCACCTGGCGTAATTGTTCTTCATCCAGAGTGCCAGTGGCTTCTTTTCGATAACGGGCAATAAAGGGGACGGTGGCGCCTTCATCCAACAATTCGATGGTGGCGGCCACCTGGGTGGGGCGAATATTGAGTGCTTTGGCTATGTCTTGTGCGAAGTTGACCATTAGAATTCCTGTAATATTTGATTTAGAGAGGATATTCTAACACAGCCCGCGCAGCGGTCATTGCGAGGAGCGCGTTTTGCGACGACGCAAACCCCTCTTGCATTTGCCATGTTGATTTTACGAGAATTGAGAATAGAGAACCGTCAGAACCAAGAACCTATTCGCGAAAAGAGAGGCGTAAAAATAATTGTTCTCTTTACGCAACCCCTCTCGCAAAAAATGCTCGCCCCCTATAAAATCGATGTGGGGGCAGGTGGGCGCAAAAACCGCGAAAACAATTCAAATCAATTACCCTTCGCTTTGTGCAGCGACGTGATTATCGAGTGAATTGCCATTACAAGAATCGGAAAGTTAACCTATTTGTTTTTGTTTCGGAAAAAAATTGGAAACAAAGAAAACAAATCCTTTTTGATCTCAAAATCACCCATTTTGAGGAGTGATTTGTATTTGTTTTTACGCACAAATCACGATGGGGTTGGTAATTTATAAAGTTGTTAAAGAGCAATGCCGATAAATGATAGAAATTATATTCTATAATTTAAATATAGTCCATGTGTCAAGGTTTAAGAAAGGAAAATAAGCAATTGTAAAGTACTTCAGATAAAATGCATCAATGCACAAGTAAACCATGATTGAATCGGAATATAAATCAACATTTACTTAATGATTTACTTGGCAAATCTTGGTGGGGATTGCTTCTTAGCGATGAACGCTCATCGCAATGACAGATCATGGCAGGGCTCGCAATGACAGTTAATGGTGGTGTGTCCCCCTGCAGGGGACTTCGTCCCGATGAATCTGGGACTTTGTGCTTCGCCCTGCACAGTCATTGATAACTTTAAATCCAAGGTTTGCGGGGCTAATGACAGTATGAGTTCGGGGTTCTCAATACTTGCACATGCCGCAAGTGCAAGTGTGCCAGATCATGGTGGAGGTTCGCGAGTATGGATAAAATTCAGACCCCCGCGGTTTTGATTGGACAGAGTAATTCTCGTTAACCAAACCGCGGGGGTCTTGCATTTATATCCTAATTGTATTTGAATCAAAATTTGGGCGCATTGCAATACGCCTCTACCGCTTAAATATCTGGTTTTCTTTCAATCTCAAACGGCACATAATGGTGGGTTTTATCACCATTAAAATCTTCGACTACCAACCCAAGCAGGTAATCACCTGGTATGGCGGCTTCATCCACCCAATGGAAGGATTCTTCAAGTTTGGTGAGGGTGCCTGAAATGCCGTGCAGTGTATGCATTCTGGGGTTGGTGAGGTTTAAAGCAGTTAACACTTTTACTGCAGGGATAAATTGGTCGCCAGCCTTGATCGCCAGCTCATGCGTGACCAGGCGTCCGCGCTTTTCCTGGATAACACGTTTGTCGATCAATTCGCCACTGTCATCAAACTTCAAACGAGCGCGGTTAGAATTGCCTGAACCTTTTTTCGTGAAAAGTCCTTCAAGTTGGCCGCCATCCTGGCTATACCCAACCGGCTGCATGAAAGCAAACGCAGCGTTCAATCCATCTGTTAATACATGAAAAACAGGCTTAATCTTCAGAGAAAGGTTGATCTCGGAATCCCAGACGGGATGGACCAGACCATTAATTGTTTTTTCATGCGCTGAACGCACATATTCCTTGGTAACCGGACCGTAATAGTAGTCCAATTCTTGATCTTTGAAATAAATCTCGGTGTAAAGAAAGGCAATGTTTTCGCCAAAGAGCTGCACGGATAAATCCAGAGCTTCGCCTGGAGCTATTTTTTCAGCAGAAAGCTTCATTGAACTAATTCGATAATTTCCTGATCCGGGGGCACCAGCTGAATTAACCGTTTTGGAGGGTGTGCTGCCTTTTTCGGGTTCAATAAAAGCGATCTTTACTTCCCAATCGTTCACAATAAAAGTACGCGTAAGTTCCATTTGTCCACTCCTATTCGGTTACATTTACTTCAACATATTCTTCAGCGACATTGCCGTTCATGTCTTGCACCATAATTCCAATGGAGTAATCCCCTGAGTATGCATAATAAGGTACCATGCTAAAACCATTCTTTCCAAAGGTCATGGTGCCGCCAGCATAGTTATTATATATGCCATCCGGATTCTCATCAGTATATTCAAGCCACTGTTCCTACACAAAACCCTTTGTAAGAAAAATAAACCAAAATCAGCTACAATCTATTTGTTTCATATCCCCACCATCAGAGGCTATTGTGTATTATTTGCTAGGTATCGACGACACCGATTCCCCAAACCCCGGGGATACAGCTCAAAACACAGCCAAATTGGCTCTGACGCTCGGCCAAAAACTGGAATCATCAGCCCTGGCTAAACTGCTTAATATATCCTGCCATCAATTATTTCCACATCCTTCAATTCTGCACACCAACAGCAACGCGGCCTGCTGCCTTTTGTTGGATAGCGACTCTCAAAGGTTGCGTGAAATTGACCTTACCACCCGATTAACCCTGCGCAGCGAAAGTGCCGCCAATGCCAACCCCGGGTATGCTTTGGCTGCCTGGAATCAATTTGACCCGGAGGTCGTGGCATGGGGAAAAACCGCGCAAACCGCTATGCTCCAGCGTATGGATACCATCACATTAGCCAGGCGCAGCGGAATCGCCATTGCAGGTATTAATGGAAGCGGTGCGGGCGTCATTGGCGCCCTCGCAGCAGTGGGCTTGCGTTACGATGGAAATGACGGTTACATCTATTGGATGCCCGGTTTGGATAAATTAACGGGCATCCACACTCAGATTGAAATTAACCAGTACATCCATATTGAAAGTATCGAAAGCGAACATCACAAACGGCCTGCGTTAGATGATCGTATACACTTTCTGGACAATATCAGACCTGTTCTAAAAAATGGTCGAATTGTATTATTTGTTACTCCTGCCAAACGGGGCGCGGAATTTGAATGGCAATCTTAAATTTTTGATGTGTAATTGCTGATTATTCTTAAATATTCCATTTGAAATCTTAAATATATTGTAAGGTCAGTGTAAAGTCGATTTTAGAATCAGAAGTGCTAATATAAAAATGTTGATTCGGTTTATTAAAGGAGGTTTTGTATGAAAAAGGGTTTATTAAGACTGACAGCAATCTCTATGATACTTATTTTGATGCTTGTTGCTTTACCAACAACGGTTTTTGGTTTCAATGCTCAGTGGAACACAGGAACCCAAGTCAATATTGATTACAAGGCTAATCCAGCCCCGACCTGGCTGCAAATCTTTTCTGATGGTGTAAAAACGGATGCTGCCGCTACCTTGTGCTATCCGTTCCCTCAAGGTCTTGATGAGTGGGTAGGAAACATCTACCAGTTGAAAAATCACACCTGGGTCAAACTGGCCACTACCACCAAGTGGATGCCAAACACAGA
>PNNU01000297.1 GCA_013824385.1 Anaerolinea sp. | reverse complement strand
AAGCCATTGAATTATTAACGAAAATGGCAGACAAAGCGAGGCGTGAAGGTTTGTTGGCTCTTGAAGAAGAAAGTAAAAAAATCAAAGATCCCTTTCTTCAAAAAGGAATCATGCTGGTGGTTGATGGTGTAGATCCTTCTCAAGTAAGAGCTATTCTCGAAACCAACATTGAAAACCTTGAAGAAAGACACAAAAAAGGTGCTGCTGCATTTGCAGGTGCTGGAGGTTTTGCTCCTACTTTCGGTATTATTGGTACTGTCATGGGACTAATGAATGCTCTTAAAATGTTGGATGATCCAGAAAAACTGGCAGAAGCCATTGCAGGCGCTTTCTTGGCTACCCTATGGGGCTTATTATTTGCCAACTTGATCTTTCTTCCCCTGGGAAACAAATTAAAAGCAAAAAGCCAGGAAGAAGTACATTATCGCAATCTTCTTACGGAAGGTATTCTTGCTCTGCAAGCTGGCGAAAACCCTCGTATTGTTCGTGAAAAATTAAATGCATTTCTTGCCCCCAAAGAAATAAAAACTGATGATGGAAAAAAGAAACCAGCAACAGCCACAACTGAAAAAGCAAAGGCATAATTAATGAGTAAACACAAAAAACACGAAGAAGGCCATGGTGGAGATGAGCGTTGGCTTGTTAGCTACGCTGATTTCATTACGCTACTATTCGTGCTATTTGTGGTTCTTTATTCGCTAGGCCAGGTAGATGTCACTAAATATAAAATTCTTGCTGAAAGTATGCGTGCTGCTTTTTCTACTGGTGGAGCTGTAAAAGTAGTTTCTAATTCCATTAGTGCAAGTGGTGGCGGTACTGATCCCAACAGTGTTCCCGCTCCAATTTCAATCCCAGGCATGCCTGAGAAACCAGCCCAATCTGAAGAAGTTGCCAGTCAATTGACTGAAATGCTCAACAATATGAATATGGGGTCTGGAGTAAGCGTTCAATCTAATATTGAAGGTGTACTAATTTCTCTAAGTGAAAGTTTAATCTTTACTCCCGGAACCGCCAATCTTGAACCTCAAGCATATCCGGTTTTAGATGGAATCATTGGCATGTTAAACTCAATGACAAATCAATTAAGAATTGTTGGACACACTGATAACACTCCGCCAATTGATCAAAAGTATGCAAGTAACTTTGAACTATCTGTTGGACGTGCTAATGTGGTCGCCCAATATTTGATAAGTAAAGGAATCGACCCATCAAGGTTAACGATATCTGGAAAAGGTGAATATGATCCAATATTCCCAAATGATTCAGATGAACATCGTTCTATGAATTGCAGAGCCGATATCGTAATTATTTATCCTGATACTTCAAGCAGCATAACTACAGGGAGTACCCTTCAATAAAAAGGAATCAATATGGAAAATCCTAAGAAAAAATCAATCCTTCCAAAAATATTACAGATTTTCGCCCTTGTTCTTATGGCAATTTTCTCATTAACTGGGTTGGCAGCAGCTTATATCATTTTTGCTCCGGATAATCTGCCAAAGCCGTTCTATTTGCAATACAACTACCCAACAATTCCTGTCGATTTGACACAGGTTGCTGAACAAACGGAGGCAACTGAAGTCGCTTTAGAACACGGCTATGTTGCAGGTGAAGGTATTATGATTAATACCGGTTCAAAAATCATTAATTTGTCTGACCCTTTAGGTCGAAAATATATTCGTATCACAATAGTGATTGAATTTGCTCCACACGACTCTACATATATTGAAATGCCAGTTGAAGAAAAATCTGCATATGTAGCAGAATTTAATGCAGAAGTAACTTCAAAATTACCAATTATAGATGACGCAGTTGTTACGTTAATTTCATCCAAAACTTTTGAAGAACTTTATACAGCTCAAGGAAAAGAAAACCTTCGTCTTGAATTATCCAATTTGATCACCCAGCGTTTACCTGATTACCATATTCTTTCAGTTTACTTAACTGAATTTGTTGTTCAATAATTTGGAGATCTATGCTCAGTCAATCTGAAATTGATGCGCTCCTTAAAGGCGCAATTGAAATCGAAGAAAAAGATGGCGGAGGCAGCGTCAATCTGGCTGAAATTATGGGGCAACCCAGTTCTTCAGGTCAGAGTAACAAGTCATCCGATCCATCCAAAAAAATACAGGCTTACAATTTTTGGTCTCCTGAGCGTTTTTCCAAAGAACAAATTCGTGCCGTGGAATTGGTTCATGAAGATCTGGCTGAACGTTTGGCTACTTCACTACCTACCTATATTAGAACCAGCTTGCGTCCGCGCTTGGTCCATACTGAACAAGGCCGTTTTCATGATTTCCTTAAAGACTTACCTGAACAAAGCCTCTTTCATCTAATTACCCTTGCACCTCTACCAGGTCAGATGATATTGACAATCAGCCCCAATGTCTGCCATGTGATTCTTGAGCAACGCCTTGGCGGCAAAATGGAGGGCGAGCCTATCGTCAGAGCTTTAACAGATATTGACCAATCCCTTTTGCGCGGTTTAGTAGAACACATGCTAAACGATCTTAAAAGTGCATGGAGTAAAGTGGCTTCCATCGAACCGCAATTGGATGACAGCACAGTAAACCAGCATTGGGTGCAGATGCTCATGGGCAATGAACGTGTTCTTTTATTGACCTTTGAGTTATCGATCAATATGATCACTGGCACAATGAATGTCTATATTCCTTTCAGCTCATTAAAACCTCTCGCAGCGAATCTAAATCCTGCCGTTTGGGTAACTGGACGTAAAGAGAAACAAACCAATCCCGCAGCCAGGCAAATGACCCTTGACCTTTTATATCCGGTAAAACTGCCGGTCAAGGTTACTATGGGAAAAACAAAACTTTCGCTAGGTGATGTATCTAACCTGGCTATTGGTGATGTAATTCAGACCGATACAAATATTAAAAACACTTTAATTATGCGTGTCGCAAATGAAGATTTATTTAATGTTCAAATTGGTAAAGTTGGTAAGAATATTGCAGTTCAAGTTGTTTCAGTAAATCGTATTGACAAATTGTTCTAGAGAAGAGGTAATAATATGGATAATAACCCCGCAGTTCCTGAAACTTCACCCTCTCCAAGTACTTCAGGTGTAAATACAGGAAGTGGATTTCAAGCTAATATCGATATGTTGATGGACGTGCCTTTGACGGTGACAATCGAACTAGGACGTACAGAGATGTCATTGAAACAAGCTCTTGAATTGAACCAAGGGTCTGTAATCGAATTAAGCCGCCTGGCTGGTGATCCAATTGACGTATTTGTTAATGAAAAACTCATTGCCCGTGGTGAAGTTGTAGTGGTGGATGACAAGTTTGCTGTGCGGATTACAGAATTATTTTCGAACAATAACAAAGGAACCGGACAGGGAGAAAAAGCATGAACAAAGGCAATGAGCGATTGATGGCAATTATTGTTGCCTTACGCAAACTTCCGCGTTGGGCATTAATAGCGATTACAGTTGGTGTTATTGTAATCCTCGGTGTTGCCATGTTCTTGCTCCTGCCTCAATCCTCTGCTTCAGAGGGAGATGTGTCTTATATTAACTCAACCGGGTTTGCATTTAGTGTATTCTTGAAACTAGGAGTTGTTGTTCTCATTATTACTGGTCTTGCCATTCTTTTTCGTCGTATGCAAACAAAGAATCAAGGAATTAGCGCAAAACGTATTGATTTGATTGAAACACTCCATCTTTCACCGCATCGAACTTTATATCTGGTAAATGTTGAAGATCAAAAAATCCTGATTGGTGCAACCGATCAATCTTTGACTACCCTCTACCAATTGGGGAAAACCGAAAATCAAAATGATTCTGATCAATCAATAAATTCTTCTCACAATTTTGCAGATCTGCTTGATAATGCAAAGAACTCTAGAGAAAACTAAAAATATTATGAAAAATAAATCTAGATTGATCTTATTGATCCTGTCTTTATCCTTCGTACTTTTAGGACTAACATCCTGTGATACTTCTTCTGCTCTATCAGCACCAGGCGTCACTTTTTCGGTTTCTCCTGCCGACCAACCACAACAAGTCACAACCGGCGTTCAATTATTAGTTTTACTAACTGTATTATCACTTGCGCCTTCAATTTTAATACTTGGAACTTCTTTTACAAGAATCGTAATCGTTATATCGATGATTCGTAATGCAATTGGCACACCAGCCATTCCACCTAATCAGGTAGTCATAGGCCTTTCATTGCTTTTAACATTTTTTGTGATGGGTCCAGTCTATACACAAATAAACGACAATGCAATAAAACCGTATGTCAATAAACAAATAGATCAAACCACCGCACTCAATAATGCCATTGAACCTGTAAGAGAGTTCATGTTTAAACAAACAAGGGAGAAAGATATTCAACTTTTTATGGAAATGCGCGGAGATTCTCAACCAGCGACCCTCGCTGATATTCCTACTTCTGCCCTTTTTCCTGCGTTTGTTATTAGTGAATTAAAAACTGCTCTAACCATGGGATTCCTTCTATATATTCCATTTCTTATTAT
>PNNU01000296.1 GCA_013824385.1 Anaerolinea sp. | reverse complement strand
AGCCCTTGTGGGGTGGTCCGGGCCTGGACTGGCCATCGTATTAATTGCCGTGATCCCATTCGTTTTCAGCATCCCAAATATGTTGATGGTGCGTGAGATGAGCTCAATGATGCCAGCCGAAGGAGGATATTACCATTGGGTAAAACAAGCTTTCGGTCCCTTTACCGGTTTCATGGCCGGTTGGATGAACTGGGTTGTCTCATGGGTGGATGTATCCATTTACCCGGTTCTGGCGGCTTATTATCTTGGCTATTTCATCCCTGCTTTACGCGAGGGCGCAACGATCGGCGGCGTATTCTTATCTGCCTCTGTACTGTCTTGGATCGTGGCTGCCATATTGATCTGGGGCATCTCTTTTCTAAACATGCGCGGTGCCCGCTTGGCCGGTTTAACCACCAACTTCCTGGGAATTATCATGATTATCCCTTTGATTTTGATGACAGGTGTTGGTATATACAACTGGATCAATGCTGGCACTCCCGCCAACATCCCCTTCCTGCCAGTGGGAGAAAACCTCATTGGAGCAATAAGCACCGGTATCTTTGTGGTCATGTGGAACTACATGGGTTGGGAACTTCCAACGGCTGCTGGTGATGAGATCGTTAATCCCAAGAAAACTTATCCACGCGCCATGATGCTCGTGCTTGTTGCCGCCATCTTGACCTACATGTTGCCAGCTCTGGCTGGTTTATATGGTGGAGCCGGTGAAGGCGGCCGTTATCAAGTCTGGGGAATTGAAGAAGCAGCAGACGGAGAAGGTATTGGTGCCGTCATGGAAGGTTATGGCGTCACTTCTGCCCAAATCGAACAAATCGGAATTGATTCAAAGCAAGCCGCCGGATGGGAATTCCCTGATATTGCCCATGCCATTGGTGAAAAAGCCGCCGGTAAGGGCAGCGGATTGGCCATTTTCCTGGGAACAACTGTAATGATCGCGGCTGTCCTCTCAATGATAGGATTGTTCATTGGCAATGGATTGGGGGGTACCCGCGTTCCCTTTGCCATGGCGCAAGATGGTATGATGCCCAAATTCCTCACCAAGGTGCATCCCAAATACGGTACACCCTGGATTGCCATTCTCCTGTGCGGAGTGTTTTTCTCCATCTTCTCGTTGAGCGCGTTCGCCTCTCTGGTTGTGATTGATGTGTTCCTCAATATGCTGGTGCTTATGGCGGAGTTTTTTGCCCTCTGGGTAATGAGATTTAAACGCCCTGACCTACCGCGTAATAGAGTTCCAGGTGGTTATTGGGGTTTGATCTATATCACTTTATTCCCTTTGTTCATCATCTGTATCGCGATTTATAGCCAGATTTCAGAAGAAGGGTTTAGTTCCATCGGCTGGGCTTTGATTGCCATGGTGATTGGGGCTATTGTGTACTTCCCAATTCGCAAATGGGTAAAACCTGGCATTCCAGACGTCAATCCGTACGATGCTACCCCGGCGGATGATTAACCAACAGGAATCTTAAATAAGTTAATAATAAAAGGACGGAGGCATGTTTCATTATCTCCGTCCTTTTTATACCTTGTATTTTTGTCTTTCATTAAAAAAAAGAACTTTCAAAGAAACCGAAACTCGTTATTGTAATTTCGGAATTAATAACTATAATAAATGTTAATCTCGGAAACAAATTAGAAAATCAATGATAAAAATAGACGTAATTGATAAAAAAATATCCGATCTACTTATCGAGGATGGCAGAATGAGCTGCTCAAAAATTGCCACTTCAATTGGAAATATTTCTGAACGAGCAGTTCGATATCGTATTGAGAAGTTGATCGAAAACAACATTATTTCTATTCGCGGAAATGTAAATGCAGAAGGATTAGGTTTAATTATCTTCGCAGATGTTTATATTGAAGTGGAGCCGTCTCTGGTGCTAAAAATCGCCCAACAATTAACTGAATTTGAATGTGTCAGTTATGTAGCCTGCTCCACAGGTCAAACAGACATCAGCATTCAAGTATTGGCACATGACAACAATGAACTTTTTGCATTTGTGACAGACGTCATCGGTCAAATTGCGGGTGTTCGCAAAACACATATTTCCTTTGTTCCATTAAGAATTAAAGATGACCACATTTGGCACATTCCTTCGTACTGTGTCCAAGAAAATTAGCACCCATCCAAAAATTCAAAGGAGAAAAATAATGAAAGTACTATTAGTTGGCGTTGGTGGTGTAGGCGAAGCAATTGCAGTAATGGCTGCGAAACGTCCATGGTTAGAAATGATGGTACTGGCAGATTATAACAAAGCCCGCACCGAAGAAGTGCAAGCCAAACTCAAAGACGCCAAAAAATTCCCGGCTGAATTCGTTGATGCCAACAAAAAAGAGATGATCGTTGCACTGGCAAAGAAGTACGACGTGGACCTGATCATGAACGCCTGCGACCCCAGCTTTAATATCCCCATTTTTGACGCCGCTTACGATGCCGGCTGCCATTATATGGATATGGCCATGACCCTCTCTGAACCTCATGCAAAAGACCCTTATCACAAGACAGGCGTCAAACTTGGCGATTACCAGTTTGAACGCGCCAAACAATGGAAAGATAAAGGCATCCTCGCATTGCTCGGTTTGGGTGTTGAACCCGGTATGGCTGATATTTTTGCCAAGTATGCCGAGCTCCATCTCTTTGATGAAATCGATGAAATTGGCATCCGCGACGGCGCCAACCTGATCGTCAAAGGTTACGATTTCGCCCCCAACTTCTCCATCTGGACCACGATTGAAGAGTGTCTGAACCCACCTGTCATCTGGGAAAAAGGTAAAGATTGGTTCACCACTGAACCTTTCTCTGAACCCGAAACCTTTGATTTCCCTGGCGGCATTGGACCTGTGGAATGTGTCAATGTGGAACATGAAGAAGTGCTTTTAGTTCCGCGCTACGTCAAATGCAACCGCGTCACCTTCAAATACGGCCTGGGCGATGAATTTATTGGCATTCTCAAGACTCTGCACATGATCGGTCTCGATAACAAAGAACCCATCAAGGTTAAGGGTGTGGAAGTTGCTCCACGCGATGTGGTCGCTGCCTGCCTGCCAGACCCCGCCCACATTGGACATTTGATGGAAGGCTCCACCTGCGCCGGCACCTGGATCAAAGGCAAGAAGGACGGCAAAGAAAAACAGGTTTACCTCTATCAGGTGGCCGAAAATAAAGAAAGCATGGATAAATACAATTGCCAGGTGGTTGTCACGCAAACAGGCTTCAACGCCGTAATCGGCATGGAACTACTCGCCACCAAGAAATGGGTTGGAACCGGTGTGGATGGCCCAGAAGCATTCGACCCGATCCCCTTCATGGATCTGATGGGCGAGTACGGATTCCCTTGGGGAATCAAGGAGTGGTAATCTAGTTACCACAATAAATATTAGTATAATGAGTTCTCCAGTTTTCTCTTCAAACAAGCTGGAGAACTCAATTTCTGACAAGCAGAAGCTACAAAAAACTTTATATGCATATTCACTGTCTGTAAAACTTCATTACTACAAAATTAATCAATTACAGACAGGTTGCCAAGGAACTTATAACAAACCGAAAGTCAGGGCAAAAAATGACTAATTACAAAGAAAATTTCGACCACCTTTCTCCAGTTTGGACCCATCACACAGATATCATAGTTGACCACGCTGAAGGCTGCTATATCTACGCCACAGATGGACGCAAGATCCTCGATTTCGCCTGTGGAATAGGCGTGACCAACACAGGCCACTGCCATCCTAAAGTGGTGGCAGCCATCCGCGAGCAGGCTGGATTATTACTGCACGGTCAGGCCAACCTCGTGACTCATAAACCGATGCTTGAATTGGTCGATGAATTACGTACCGTTGTACCCTCTCACCTGGATGGATTCTTCTTCAGTAATTCAGGTGCAGAAGCTGTGGAAGGCGCCCTTAAACTGGCCCGCCACGCCACTGGCCGCCCAAATGTGATCGTTTTTCAAGGTAGTTTTCACGGCCGCACCGTGGCTACCATGACCATGACTACTTCAAAAACAATCTACAAAAACGGTTATCAACCCCTTATGCCGGGTGTATTTGTGGCCCCTTACCCCTATGCCATGAAATACGGCTGGGATGAAGAGAAAACCAGCCAATGGTGCCTGGAAGAGCTTGAACTATTGTTGGCCTCTCAAACTGCGCCGTCAGAAACCGCTGCCATTTTCATTGAACCCGTTCTCGGTGAAGGTGGATATGTAGTTCCGCCCGCTTCATTCATGAAGGGCTTACGCGAGATTTGCACCAAACATGGCATCCTTTTGGTCGCTGATGAGATTCAATCAGGGTTTGGACGCACCGGCAAATGGTTTGCACACCAGTATTTCGACGCTGAACCCGATATCATGACCGTCGCCAAAGGATTAGCTTCTGGTATGCCCATCTCCGGCGTTATTGCCCGCCTTGATCTAATGAAAAAATGGATACCGGGTTCTCACGGCGGTACTTACGGCGGCAATGCAGTGGCTGCTGCTGCCGGTGTCGCGACCATCCGCG
>PNNU01000295.1 GCA_013824385.1 Anaerolinea sp. | reverse complement strand
CACGCATGAGCTGAAAAGTGTTTCCGGCAATTTCCATCACATCGCTGGTATCCAACTCAAAGGCGGGAATACCAAAGGCCTGAAAGCGCATACGCATGTCCCCGGCCAGGGCAAAATCGGTGGGGGTGGTTTGGGCAATATGGTTGTTTTCAACCACAATTAAAAGCGGCGCAGACCATAAACTGGCCATGTTAAAAGCTTCATAGATCACCCCTTCCCCCAAGGTGCCATCGCCAATGAAAACAGTCACTGCAGCATCTGTTTTCTTTTGTTTTTCTGCCAGCGCCATGCCAACGGCGATCGGTACAATGCCGCCCTGCACACCGTTGGAATATAGGTTCTTCCAATGGATGTGCTGTGAACCACCCCGGCCAGCACAGACACCCGTCTGCCTGCCCATCAATTCAGCAAACAAGGCGCGCATGTCGCCGCCGTAAGCCAGGAAATGTCCGTGGCAGCGATGGTTGGTGAGGATGATGTCATTCGGTAAAAGTTGACGGATAACCCCCACCGCGTTGGCTTCCTGGCCGAGTGAAGTGTGCGTAGTACCAGAGAATACGCCGCGCTTAAACTCTTCCAGCACGGTTTCTTCAAACCGCCTGATGCGCAGCATATCTCGAAAATAGTCTTCTTCCAGTGTCATGAGTCCTTCACGTCTAGTGGATCGATATAAAAACGCCAGGGGATGCTCTTCCAGGGTTCGGGGGTGGCACCCAATCCAATGCGCGGACTGGTCTTCACCTTTTCATCCGCTACCGGTTTTCCTTCTTCAATCCATAATTCTCCGTTTTCTTGATACAGCAATATTCCGCTGAGGTGTCCATTAATGCCAAGCGCCTGACAGATCTTGGCAGGCCCATTGCACCATTCCGCCTGAGGGCGGTCTTTGCGCCTTTCTTTGATACCTTGCAACCCTTCCTGCGGCAGGATGGCCCTGATCAATACTGCAGCCGGAAAGCCGCTCTCACCGGTAACCGCATTAACCAACCAGTGCATGCCGTAGGTAAAATAGACGTATGATTTGCCGCCTTCTTCATAAAGCATGGCGTTACGCCTGGTTTTGCCCACATGCGCGTGGCAGGCCAAATCTTCTTCGCCGCGGTAGGCTTCTGTTTCAATAATAATGCCACCGGTGCGGATACCATCCAGATTACGGATCAACCGCATGCCTAACAAGCGGCGCGCCACCAAAGTGACCTCATCACAGTAAAAACTTTGCGGCAAACAGGTCATCAAGTAATTATACCCAAAAGGAATCTTGAAAATCCAGTTGGGCTCTATCTTTTTTTTAGGATTGGAATGAATCAGGATTTGATGCGAATATCCTGGTCAAAGGTCATTTTCAAACCGTCCACCAGTGATACTTTGGGTTCATAACCCAGTTTTAGCCGCGCAAGTGAGATATCAGCGCACAAACGACTCAACCCACCTTCATTACGCGGATTGTACACAATTTCAGGGTGTCCACCGGTAACTTCAATCACCAACTTAGAAAGATCCCGCAGGTTCATTTCAGTGCCGCTGCCGACGTTAATGGTCAATTGATTGATATCAGGCGCAGTGGAGGCGGCTATCATAGCAGAAACCACATCATCCCGATAGACGTAATCGCGGGTCTGATTGCCATCGCCGTGGATTACGATGGTGCCGTTCTCCCATGCTTGACGCAAAAAACCAGGGATGACGGGAGTATGTACCGGCGGCCGGCGCTGCCCAGGCCCATAAGCGTTGAAAACCCTTAGATTGAGTGTCTCGATTCCCCATAGAGAACCGATGGATTTGACATAAAATTCCGCAGCTAATTTTGAAACTGCATAAGGTGAACGCGGATTTGGGATGGCGTCTTCAGTGACCGGTAGAATGGGCTGATTGCCGTAAACCGTACCTGAAGAGATGAAAACGACACGCCTGACACCCACATCCCGCATGGCTTCCATGAGGGTAACCGTGCCGCCGACATTAACTTGATTGTATTCTCGTGGATACAAAACGGATTCCGGAACGATCACACGTGCAGCAAGGTGGTAGACACAATCAACTTCCTGTAGAAGTGACCAAAGTTTAGGCCGGTCATTGACATCCGCGCGGTTGAACTGCACCCCACTGACCAGTTTGTTGGGATCACCGGCGGAAAGATCATCAATACCAATAACAGAGTGTCCTTCCGCTACCAGCGTGTTCGCCAGTGCGGATCCCAGAAAGCCTGCAACTCCGGTAATTAGATATCTCAATTCTTTTTTCTCTCTTTTTTGCCGTGACCAACATTATAGCATAGTCACTTAATATGAATCTATGTGCAGGTACTTGTTGATGATGCACTTTTTACGCCAGGTTTACTGAATCCTCATTGGATTCGGTCAATATTAAACTCACATAGTAATTTTTTTATGGAGGTGTTACACATGGAACGAGTCCAATTTGTCACCTATAAAGGCAAGAAAATTCTGGTGGAAGATTTTTCAAATCTCAACCCTGGATCGGAATTTAATGAAATCCTCAAAAAAGCCCAGGGGATGATCGCTGCGGAACCAAAAGGTTCTGTTCTGGCTGTTTTTGACGCCACAGGATGTTCCTTTAATTCTGAAATGTTGAATCAGATGAAAGACTTTACTACTACCAACGCGCCGTACGTAAAAAAAGCAACTGTAGTGGGGATGAACGGATTGCTTCAGGTGGCTCTCTCAGCAGTATCAAAGTTCACAGGTAGAGACTTCATCTCATTCAAAACACGCGAAGAAGCAATGGACTTTTTAGCCGGACTTTAATTGACAGAATCTATAAGTGGAGCCTGTGCTCCTCTTTTTATTTAACTTTTTGTTTCTTTTTTAGTAAGCTGGTTTTTTCATCGACATTGAGAAAAGCAATTTCAAGTGCATTTTTTTGCGCCATTTTTATCTGTTCAGCGGATAACCCTGCCGCAGGTGCTGCAAGATTGTATTCATAATGCAGATCAATAGCGCTGATGCCGGGATCATCCGTGTTGAGAGTGGCTAGTATCCCCGCTTCAAGAAATAGCCGCAAGGGATGTGACAGGTAATCGTTCACGGTTGAGGTCTGAACATTGCTGGTCAGGCAGCATTCCACCCCAATGCGGTGCTCAAGCAGATACGCCATCAGCAAAGGGTCTTCCACGGCATGAACCGCGTGGCCGATGCGCTCGGCGCCCAATCCACGGATGGCCTGCCATATGGATTCGGGACCGGTAATCTCACCGGCATGCACCGTAATGTGCCAGCCTGCTTCACGTGCCTTTTTGAAGTGATCCACAAACCATTCACCCGGGAAGTTCCCCTCATCACCAGCCAGGTCAAGGGCGGTGATTTGATCACGGTTACTTAATAATGCATCCAATTCCTTATGAGCAATTTCTGGACCATAATGCCGCGAGAGAATGCCGATCTGGTTGGCGTTGACGCCGAACTGTCGTTCACCCGCGCGGATACCGTCGGTTACCGCTTCAACCACCCCCTGGGGGTCAAGGCCGTGTGCCTCTGCCATAAACCAGGGACTGTACCGCAGTTCGATGTAGTCAATACCTTCGTTCGCTGCATCTTCTACATTTTCATACGCAATACGGTGGCAGGCGTCGTAATCTACCAAAACCCCCACCATCCATTTGAATTTCTCGATAAAATCCATCACTCCCGGCTGCGGATCAGATACCTGCACAAAGGGTCTTAATCCTTCAAGCGTTTTGGCTGGAAGAGACAAGTTATGTTTAAGCCCGAGCTCGAGAATGGTTTCAAGCCTGACGCTGCCATCAAGGTGATGGTGCAAATCAATTAGAGGGGTGGATGTATCAATCATTGTTTTTTTACTTTCCTGGTTCGACAAGAATTTCAAGGGCAACATAATTTTTGGCGCAGAAATTAATCAGGTCGTCCTTGACGATCTTCTCCGGATACGTAAAATAGAGAGTGCCTTCAGGTACCTGGCCCGAGAGATCCATGCCGCTCCAAAAGACTTCTGTATTGGCAGGCAACAAAGCCAGCACTTTTTTGATGTTTTCCACCCCGGATACGGTGATCTTCACAAAACCGTCAGCACTCACTGTGCTTTCAGGCGACAATAACTCTTCAAAGGTTTTTGAACGGTTTGTGCCTGTGATGAGCGTAAAATTCCAGGCATCCCCCACCTGCCATGAAACCAGTTCAAAGCCTTTCATGGAACCAGGCAGCGGGTTTGGAAATTTACCCAGATCAAGCGTCGGCCAGGGTGTGGGGATTTCTTGAGTTTCAACAGGAACAGTCGGGGTGGTTTTTGTTGATACCACCTTTTCTGTCGCATAAATGGCTGAAGGGGTTGTGGTTAGCCCTGGCGCGGAGACATCATTGATCGGAGACCAATTCGTTAAGGTAGCTGGACGCTCGCATGCAGCCAACAGGATGATCAAGCATAGAAAGAGTGGTAATTTTTTCATGGAGTTTATTGTAATCCAGCGTTATGCAAAACTAGGATATTAACAAGGAGAAGCATTATCCGAATCGACCAGATCGTAAGAGAGAATGGCAATATCATCACGCATCTTCCAACCCGAAGCC
>PNNU01000294.1 GCA_013824385.1 Anaerolinea sp. | reverse complement strand
TCCCCAAGAGAACACCCATGATCCCCACAAACTTGGATTCACCTTGCGATTCATACGACTCAGCCGGGGATTTGGGGTCATAATATACGGTGATTATTTCTCCTTGCGAAACTTCTGAATAGCTTGAAAGATCGTTTTGATAGTCGATGCCATTAACCGCATATTTGTAAGTCACAGTATAAGAACTGGTGCCAGAATCATCCGCCAACTCCTTATAAACAGAGACAACTTGTGCATCCACAGCAGTCAGTGCCGCGGAGTTGACTGACATATTTTTCACACCCATCACGAATGAGGCAATCCCAACAACGACAATAAAAATCTTAACTCCAAGTCCTGTATTCTTTTTCATGTCAATGCTCCTGGGTTTGGTTGATCTGGATTGTGAGTTGTGGGTTATTTAATATCGGCCATTGATATTCAAATAAAAACCTCATTTTTGCCCAAAATTGATTAATGATGAAGTATAGCATTTGCTATGCTATATTGCCTTATATTTTTCGAAGTAATTTAACGCAATAAAAAAAGACTTGACAAATAAGAACAAAAGTTCTATAATATATTTCACCAAATATCATCCTTCATCGCGGACCGCATCTTCGCGGTCAAACTCATAACCCCACAAAGCGGAATTACCAAAATATCGAGTCGTTTTAGTCGAATTGAATTTATTTGTTTTTTTGTTCCCACAATTCAAATAATTGAAAACTCAATTTTGCACCTTAAAAACAGAAAATTGACTTCAAAAATCACCAATAATGATTTGTTTTCTTTGTTTCCGATTTTTTCTTGAAACAAAAACAAATCCAGAATACCTATAAAAAACCCCAGATTTACTTTCTGGGGTTCTGAAATCACTTACACTTTGGCGTTGTAAAGCGCGATCGCCTTGCGCAGCAGTTCTTCGTCAAACGGACCAGCCGGGGATGGGGTCTCCATGATCCTTTGTGGAATGCGCATGGTCGCCGGATCGAACCCTTCCCTCAGCTTGAAAGCGTATTTGCGGTGCAGGGTGTCCGCGCCAAAGGCATGCAAATCCTCAACCGAACGGTCAAATCCTACCAGCGCCAGGGCTTTTTGCACTACCTCAGGTGTATAGATGCCGCGGGCAAACAGGCAGATTACCAGGCTGGTGAGCACCTGCCGCCAGCGTTCCTCTTCCATAAGTGAAGACGCGATCCCTTCGGCGGTTAAGGCTTCACCCTTGAGCGCAGCTTTCTGGTCGATGCCGTAACCGGCGCTGTCTAAATGACTGTGACGGGCTCCGGTAAGATAACCCAGGTGGCAGGCCGGGCCGGTGTGGTACCCCGGCATCTCGTTGCCGCCAAAAGTCAGTGCATAGTCAGAACCGCCATAAATAGCAGCAGCTTTTTCGGCGCCGTGTGCCAGTGCACGGTAAAAGTCATTGGGTTGGTTCACAATGCGTTTGGCCGCTTCAACATAAGCCGGGTAATTACCCCATTCGAAAGTAAGTCCGTCTGTTTCTTTGACTGTGATCAAACCGCGCTGCATGGCCTCAGTGGCCCAGGCAAGCGTCACCCCCATGCTCATCACATCCAACCCTAATACCTCGGCTTCATCCAATAACTGGAAGAGTCCCCGAATATCAGTTCCCCCCAGCATGCTGCCTACTGCAAAGATGGGTTCGTGATCATAGCCGATCATCGAAGTTTTATAAAAATAGGGGTCATTCGGATATGGGTAACGGATCGCAGCCAGGTGGATGCAGGCTACCGGGCAATGCGCACAGGCCACCCGCCGCCCAAGGAAATCTTCAGCCAACCGTTCGCCGGATATTTGGTCCGCGCCTTCAAATGTTCCTTGCTGCAAGTTCCGGGTGGGAAGCGCCCCGATGGCGTTCAGTGGAAGTACGTTCATTGCCGTTCCCAATTGGTGATATTTTTTCATCAGTTCAGATTCAGTGGCCGTTTTGTAGAGCTCGTCATACAACGTACGATACGCGCGTTTGTCGGTTACCGGCAGGCTGCGCTGGCCTGAGATCACCAGCCCCTTGAGTTTTTTACTCCCAAAAAGCGCACCCAGGCCCAGGCGTCCAAAATGGCGGTAGGTTTCCGTGATCACGGATGCGTACGATACCCCTTGTTCCCCGGCCCGTCCGATGCGCATGATGGTCCGCATGCCCGAGCCTTCTTCATTTTGACGCATGATAATGCCCGCCGTGGATGAATTATTCAAGCCCCACAAAGCACTGGCATCCCGAAAATAGACTTTGTCGCCTTCAACCACTACGTACACTGGTGTCACACTTGCTTTGCGGATCACGATGGCGCCGTACCCGGCCATGCGAATCGCCACCGCACTTCTGCCGCCCGCGTGACTCTCCCCCAGGTTGCCTGTGTGCGGAGATTTGAACATGGCGGTTACCTTAGATCCAAGCGGGAACATACCCACCAACGGACCCACCGCAAAAATGATGGGGCTTTCTGGTGACATGGGATCAACACCGGCAGGGCACTCTTCTTCCAACAGGCGGATAGCTACGCCGCTTCCTCCGATACCGGCTTCAAAGAGTTCAGGTCGGTTCTGGATTGAAAAGCTGCGGCGGGAAAGGTCAACATAAAGAACTCTGGATAATGGGTCATTACTGAGCATGGCTTGCCTCGCCTTCCGCCTTTGACTCTTCGCTGTTGGGCGTCTCTACCCGATTGATCTCCTCCAATGCCAGAACATCACACGGGCAGTAAGAAGCGCAATACCCGCAATAGACACACACCTCAGGCTTGTTCTGCGTATCATCCCAAAATATGGCTCCAAACGGGCAGGCTTCGGCACAATTATGACATCCAATACACAATTCTGGATGGAACCGCACACCGCCGCCTTCGCGGTTCGTTAAGGCATCAGTCGGGCAGACCCGTGTGCACGGAGGGTCCGAACAGGCGCGGCAGACGACCACTGCGAAACCTTTGCGAATTCCCCCGGCTGATTTTACCCATATGGCCGTGGAAGCCAAGCCGCCAACCCCTGGTCGGCGGGCGCAGGCAAACATGCATGATTGGCAACCTACACAGCGTTCTGCATCAAGTATAGATAATCTCTTTACCATAGTGTACCTGTAATTAAAATAGATATTTCTTCAAAATTTTTGACTGGCGAAGATCTCTGGAAACCTTACAATATTGTAGCACTATAGGTACTTCCATAGCATTATTTACTCGATATTTTTCTGTGCATCCGGGGTTGCATAAAAAACCCCCAGAGCGGATTGAACTCTGGGGGTCGTCACTTACTCAACTATTTCGGCCGGTGGTAAAGCTTGAATGTTCCCACCTCAATCAGCCCGACATCTGGATACTCAGTTGTCCATTCTTTTTTGGCGAAATATTCATTGCCAAGCACTTCCCAATCCTGCATTGTGAATCCACCCTTGGCTTGATCCATCTCAAATTGGTGTGTGACCAGGTAAACACCCGTCCACAAAGGCGACGGAGGGGCAGTGTATGGAGGCGAATCCTCACATTTAACCGTAAATGATTCACTGGTATTGCCCGGATAGTAGACCAGGTCAATATCGGTGACTTTGCCCACCTGTCCGGGCGGGATGTTCTCTTGAATCGTATATCCCATATCCATGGCGTTGAATGAACCTCCGCCGCGGTCACTGGTTACCGAGCAGTCGTTCATTCGATAAACAAAATCACTGTTTACCAGCGGTGCCTCTCCCGCAATTCTCACCACATCTGCATTAAATTGCATTTTCACCGTGGATGTGACCGTGGAAGAATATCCTTCTCCATCGCCGGCATCAAACGTCCCCGTGGATGAAAACACCAATTCAAAAGACAGGCATTTTTGGGTTAAATCTTTGGCCAACTTTATGGCTTCTGTGGCGACACCCCCGCCAAGCAGTTGAGATTGCCGTTCCATCCCCAGCCAGACTGCGATCATCCGATGGATTACGTGGTCATTCTTGCACATTTCGTATTCTTCTTTGACACAAACAAGTCCGACCACATCCATGAGATCCACCACATCTTGCATGCCATTGGATTCCATGCCCAGCAGTTGTTTCTGACGTTCAAAGCCTAGCACCGTTTGCAAGGCCAATTGACCGGCGGCGCAGCTCTCACCGGCGGCAGCAATCCGCGGTTTGACTACTTCGTCTTCATATTGTTGGAACAAATCGGCTAAATCCTTGAGTCCTTCGGAGGAGTCTTCTGATCCAAGCAGTTGAGACTGGCGCTCGCGTCCAAGGCGTTCGGCGGCCGCACTTTGAATTCGCCTCTCAGCGGTACCGCCAATTCGGTTGCGTGCGGGTTCAATATCTGCCAGCAGACCCTTGGTCACGCCGTAACCGCTAAAATGCAGCAATTGCATCTTGATCTCTTTTGAATCCACTACCGGGAACGCCAAAATCACATCCTGGCCTGCACCCTGGTAGGTGAACATGAGCTGTTGATCCACAGGGATCATTTCTTTGGGAGTAATGGTGAGCGTCACAAAGTTATTGAACGAAAGCCCTTCTGGTTCAAGCTGAACTGCCAAAGAATCCGCGCTGCCGAAGGGCAGGCCGGTCAGTGTCGCGACGGGCGTCATGGTTATGGTGGTGTCTACCAGTAAGGC
>PNNU01000293.1 GCA_013824385.1 Anaerolinea sp. | reverse complement strand
CGGGCCAGACGCAGACAATCAAGGTGCCGCTGAGTGAAAATACGATAGCCGTTGGGCAATCGTTCCACTGGAGGGATCAACCCCCACTCGATGTACCTCATGACTGTATTCGGGTGGATGCCGACTTCACGAGCGAGTTCAGAGGTGCGAAAGGTTTTTTGAGACATATGATTATATTAAACCATTATTATCAGCAAAACCTTACGAAATCTACAAAATCAAGTGAAGAAATGGAATAACCTGACTGCCAAAGTAATTTCACAAGTCAGGTCAAAACAGCGTTACCAATTTCCATCGGTTAGGTGTGTTATTATATAATCAGATAATTTTTATCTTATTGATGGTAGTATTCAGGAGCCTCCGCATGCACAAAACCTTTTTTCAATTATTGGTAATTTTGGCCCTGTTGGCAGGCTGCGCCAACCCTACTGCTGGAACTGGCGCTGCACCCACCACTACCAGCCCGACAACTGCCACCATAATTCCAACAACCCAAACGATTCTGCCCCCGACACAAACACCCTCCCCAACACCAACAGCAACGGCCATTCCTGCTCAGAAAGATTTCAACCCTCAAAACTTTAATCTGTTTACCGGCATTAAAAGTTACGGCTCAGTCCTCGCACAACACTTTAATAAAGAGGCTTATGACATTAAAACATATGCCATTGACTACAGCACCGACGGCAGCACTATTGCACTGGGCGGCTGCATTGTAGATTGCTCTTCCTACTCTGGCGGACGGGATTTTTTACTACTGCTTGATTCCGCTCTGGTGCAGCCGATTATTGAGATCCCGGTGGATACACTACGGCAGATTTGGGATGTGGACCTCAACCCCGACGGCAGCGTACTCATCTTTTCCATCCGTGGTCTAGTGCTGCGTTACGATCGCATCACCGGGCAGACCACGACGTTGTACACACCTAAAGATGCCGACCAGGTGCCATTTGATGCTATCAGCCCTGACGGTAAAACTCTGGTCATTGTCACGGATACAGAACTGTTGGTTCTCAATCTGACAGACGGTTGTGAAATCACTCGTATTAACGGAACATTCTGGGGACAGAACTCACCCTTTTTCAACGCCCAAGGTAACCGTTTTTTGGTGTATTCTCAAGAAACCGATCGCGACGCGATCATTTTTAACACTTCAACCTGGACGGAGGAATCCCGCTACCCTATCGTAGGCACTGGCAAAGCCGCGCTTTCTGCAGATGGCAGTTTGTTGGCAACACTCTCAGCGGTTGATTCCGCTGTCAAGCTTTATGACATCGCTAACGTCACCGAAAAAGATTTATCTATTACGCCTTATACCGAGGTTGCCTCACTGACTTTTAATCCAGCAGGTAATCTATTGTTAACTTTTGGCAGCCCAGGTGATGAAACAGATTACTTCGAAGGTGTACAAGTGATTGACCTGCAAAGTGGAAAGGTAGTCGGCTCGCTTACGCAGGAGAGCAACCCCAGTGTCATCAAATTTTCTGGGGACGGAACCAGTTTCTTGCGCTTAAGCTTTTTTGCAAGCCGCCTTGAATTGTGGTCCCTGCCCACGCTAGATATTTTGAAGGTAGATAAGCTCGTGCGGGATTACTTTGCAGCAATCAGCAAAGGAGATTTCGAGTCCGCGGCGGCCATGACCCAGCTTGATACTTATGCCCGTGATGAAGTGGTTACTGATGGCTTGAACCCGGATGATCTGCCCACGGTCTTCGCCACACTTTGCGCTGTTGACGAAGTACCCTGCTTGCCGCTCGGACGAATCGTGAGAGTGATGGCAGACTTTGACAGCGGCTGGGATTACTATGCCATCGTCACGCTGCAACAACCGGATGGCAGTGAGCTTATATTTGACGGTCTCACTTCATATGAACTGTTGGGCATCATCCGCCTCGAGGATGGGAGTTTCAAGATATCCACCCTGCATCCGGGGATGCGTTATCCGTATCAGGAGTAGATCTTTTATAACCACGAAGCGCACCAAAAATTCTAAAAAACGAATGTAATTTTTATAAAGAAGTTCTTCTCTGCGTTCTCCGCGCCTGCGAGATATAAAGTTTGTTACAATCAAGGCATGGAATCACCCATCACCATTATCGGGGCTGGCCCCGCAGGCATGACCGCCGCACTATTCGCGGCCAGGTCAGGCGCCAAAGTGCGACTGATTGATGGCAACGAACAGGTTGGGCGCAAACTGCTGGTCACCGGCAGCGGACGCGCCAACCTGACCAACCAGCGCATGGATGCAAGCTACTACACTTGCGCGGATCCCGCATGGATGGCTTCACTTCTCAAACATTTTGGACACGCCGAACTGATCGCCTTTTTACGCGAGATCGGCGTGCTCACCTTCTCCACCGCAGACGGTTGGTGTTACCCGGTTTCTGAATCTGCACAGACCGTGTTGGAAACCTTCGCCAACGCACTTCGTCTGGCAGGTGTGGAACTTGTGCTTAATACCAAAGTTTCAACTATACGCAAAACAAATGGGGGATTCAGTCTCGATCTCTCCACTGGCGCAACACTTTCAGCTGACAGGTTGATTGTGGCTGCAGGTGGCAAAGCCTACCCCACCCTCGGCTCACGCGGAGAACTCTTCTCCTCGCTACAAACGCTTGGGCACGGCCTGAATCCACTGACGCCGGCACTGGCCCCTGTCACCTGCGAGATGAAACCCTGGTCCAAACTGCTTGGTCTTCGTATGGATGCACGCGTGTCTTTATATGAAAACAACAGCCTGCTGGCTGAAACCACCGGCAATCTGATATTCACCGAATGGGGGCTGAACGGCCCCGCGGTAATGGATCTCAGCCACCATATCTCTACCCGCCCCGGCGTCAAACTGGAGCTGATGCTCAATCCGCTGTTTGACAGCGAGCCAGAGCTTCGCGACCTGATCTCACGCAAACGAAGCACGGATACCCCCTTGCGTGTGTTATTGGGATCTGTACTGCCGCCCAAATTGCCGCCCGTGCTGCTCGCCCACGCTGGCTACTCAAAGGATGTGGCGGTCAATACCTTGAACAACGAGCAAATCGAAAAAGTGTTGAAATCCGCAGCGGCGATGCCATTCAAGGTGACCGGTGTGCGCGGCTTTGAATATTGCCAGGTAAGCGCAGGCGGTGTACCAGTCAGCGAGGTGGATGCGCTGAACATGCGTTCACACCTGGTGCCTGGTCTCTCTCTTGCAGGCGAAACGCTGGACGTGGTCGGTCCGTGTGGGGGATATAATTTGCAGTTCGCTTTCAGTTCGGGGGCTTTGGCTGGGATGGAAATTACGAAATAATCTGGTGGTTATCTGCTTAATCATTGTCACTCGTAAGGTGAAAACTTCCCCCCTCTAAAAAACAATCTGAATTTTAGAAAAAAAACGACTTTAATCCGGTTAAAATAGTAAAGAGTTAATAATCCATCTAAAAATGATGGGTGAAAAATTGTTGAAACTCAAGTGATCCAATTCTACGTTAGGAGATTTTATGAACAAGCATCTGAAAAATATATTATTTGTAGGTATCGTCATGCTATTGTTGGCCGCATGCGCTGCACCGACTGCTCAACCAACTCCCTTACCAACCGCTTCAGCCGCCGCGACAGCTACACTTGAACCAATGATCACATCCACCCCAATAGTGATAGTGGTGACTGCCACCCCCATGCCTGCAACCGCAACCATGGAAGAAACTACTGCCACTGTAGAGCAAGCCACCAACACGGCTGTTCCAAAAATCACTTTCACGCCCTCCATCCCCGGCGCGTATAACGGAGATGGCACTCCCATTAAATCCGAGTCATCCATCATCATTACGAACATCAAAGAAGCTGGCTCAGGTCAGGCTCAAATTTTTTGGACTGCATCGGGCACATTCTCAAACGGATTTAAAATTTACTATTCATCTTACATAAAGAATCCTGTTTTCGGTGGTGAAAAATCAGAATATGCCATTTCAGACGGTCTGACTCGCTCAGCATATATCACGGGCACTCCGGGAACAACTTACAACTACCGCCTTTGTAGTTTTACCGGGTCAAATTGTGCATTCTATTCCAACACCTTCACATACACCTTCCTGGCCGCAACAAGCACACCTTAGGATGACTGTAATCGAGTAAATGTAAAAAGGATTCCTGGTTAATTGAACCAGGAATCCTTTTTCAAGATCAAGGAACCAGATCGGCTAACACAGAATTGAATATCGCAAAAACCAGAACGCTTCCATCCAGTAAGTCACCCCCTAAATTAATCTAGATTTTGTACAGTATATATACGGGACAAATACAGCCCAATCCAGTTAGGATGGAATGAGGAAAAATACCATCTTAAGATCATAGGTGGGTAAGTTTTTAAGTTCAAATGGTCCAATTAGAAATTTGGAGGTTTTATGTTTAAGCACCTGAAAAATATTTTGCTACTAGGCACCATTGTGTTGTTAATATCCGCATGCGCCGCACCCACCGCAGTACCAACCGAAAAACCAGTACTCACATCCACACCAATTGTTATTGTGGTCACCGCCACATCCAAACCGGCAACCGCGACTGTAAAAGCTGTCAATACGAAAGTTCCCGCCGCGACCAATACAACGGAGCCAAAAATAACGTTCACACCCTCAATCCCCGGTGCATATGATAAAGATGGCAAACCCATTTCATCCCAGTCTTCCATCATTATCACGAGCGTCA
>PNNU01000292.1 GCA_013824385.1 Anaerolinea sp. | reverse complement strand
AGCTTGCTTTTTTCTGTCTTGGTAAAAAGTTCTTTTCCCGTTTCGGCTGCCATACAAACCTCCTCTAGATTTTTTTTGAATGACGTGGAAGATTCCACGAAACTGCCATATTGAAAATAGACTTCTCACCACTAAAAAGAGGTCAACTTACTGCAAATTATTCTTCTTCTACGCAAAAAGAGGGAATATGCCAGATATGGTCATCCTTAATTTTCAAAGGAACAAATGAAATGTGTGTTTTTCGCACACCTGAGATTTGCGCAATCACATCGGTCACGAATGAAAAAAGTTCATTGTTGTCGTGGGCAAAAACCTGAATGCTAATATCGTTTTGCCCGGTGGAACAAGCCACATAGCTGATCGATTCGTAAGCAGCAAGCTGTTGGGCAATTTTCAAAACCAAAGCGGGTTCAACTTCGATAAATACATCGGCAAAAACCACCAGACCAAGGCCTTCGGCTTCTACATTGCCGTGTATGGCTATGATCTTGTTTTTGATCAATCGTTCAATACGGTAGCGAACTGCTCGTTCCGATATCTTGCCAATCCGTTCAGCAATCTTGGAACAGCTCATTCGTCCGTCTTCAATCAAAAGGTCAGAGATCTTTTTATCGATTACGTCTATTTTTATCATTGATATACCGTTTTCTTTCCGAGATTTACATATATTATAGATTTTTTTTCCGATATTACAATCGTTTATTGATAAAGACTTTGTTAAAAAGGTGCAAATAACGTGTTCAGAAATACCAGTATGTAATTAATCCAGATGGGTACTTGACTTCCGGCATTTTTTTGCCATAATAAAAGAGCCAGGGAAAACAGGCATTATTCCAATTGCTTTTATGCAATATCGGTAATTAAATAGGTTAATTTAGGGAATATCGGAAGTGAAATCCGTTGTATTTTATTCTTGCTAATAATTACTCAACGAGCCAATCACTATTCAAAAGGAGCCTATATGCCACAAAACATTCAGAATGCACTAAAGTATTCAGAAAAATGGTTGGAATTAATTAAGAAACCTGAAGTCAGCCAGGAAGAAGGGAAATTAATAATTGAAGAAAGCAAGGCTAATTTTTCTGATTTCTTCAATAAAAACTGGTTGGAATATCGCAAATCGGTCACCGAGGCGGGAGATTGGGCTTGTGTTGAGTGGAATGGCCGCGGTGCCATGTTTAAGGATGTTTTAGGGCGTGAATATATCGACTGCCTGGGCGGATACGGCATGATGGATCACGGCTGGAGCCACCCGGATGTTGTGGCAGCCGTTGGTTCACAGTTGCAGCGCACCCCTATGCCCAGCCAGGAATTAATTGATCCCCTGCGCGGCGTTTTGGCTCACATGATGGCAGACATCACCCCCGGTGATATTCAATATTCCTTCTTCTGTGCCAGCGGTACTGAAGCGATTGAAGGTGCCATCAAATTGGCCAAGATGTACACCCAAAAACCAGGCTTCATCGTAGCCACCAGTGCCTTCCATGGAAAAACGATGGGGTCGCTCTCCATGATGGGTAAAGCCGATTATCGCGTGCCGCCTGGTTTGCTTTACGCAGGCCCGGTCTACCATGTGCCTTTTGGGGATGCCGGTGCTGTTGAAAAACAGCTTGAAATATGTGATAAGGTCGGGATTGGAATTGCAGCCGTTTTGATGGAACCCATCCAGGGCGAAGCCGGCGCGATAGTGCCTCCCGATGATTTCTGGCCTCGCATTCGAGCAGCCACAAAGAAACACGGGGTACTGTTGATTGCCGATGAAGTGCAAACAGGTCTGGGCCGCACCGGAAAGATGTGGGGTGTGGATCATTGGGATGTCAAACCCGATATTCTTGCGGTCGCCAAATCATTGGGCGGCGGAGTTATGCCGATCAGCGCTTTCTGCTCCACTGAAGAAATCTGGCAGTGCATGATGTATCCGAATCCCTTCATTCATACCACGACTACCGGTGGCGGTGCCTTGGCATGTTCTGCAGCCATCGCATCCATCAACGTCGCTATCAAAGAAGATTTCCCCAAGCAAGCTGCTGAAAAAGGCGATTACATCATGCCCAAACTCCAAGCCTTGGTAAAGCAATATTCCAACATCTACGATTATGTCTGCGGCAAGGGTCTCTTAATCGGCCAACACTTCAAAGATCCCGAAATTGGTTACAAAGTAGCAGCAGGCCTCTTTAAACGTGGTGTTCTGGTTGCCGGAACCTTGACCAGTGCTCATACCATCCGTATTGAACCACCTATTGTCATCACCTATGAACAGATTGATGAAGTGCTCAACAGACTTGAAGATGTTTTAAAGGATGTAAACAAAACCTTATAGCCAATAAGGTTTTACATTAAGCCTAATCATTCATAGAAAAGGGAAGGGAACCTATGATACTAGAAGGATATGAATACGGTTGGTTGGTTGTTTTATTCATTGCAATTTTCTTTGCGGTCCGTTTGGCGGTTGGTATTTGGGCGGGCAGAAAAGTTCAAAACAATGAAGACTATGTTGTTGCTGGACGCAGACTGCCCATTCACATGGCGGCGGCTTCTATTATGGCCACATGGTTTGCTGCTGAAACCTTAATGGGCGCCTCACAAACGGCTTATGATTACGGTTTTTCCGGGGTTATATTTGACCCCTTTGGTGCTTCGGTTTGTTTGTTCCTGTCTGGTTTGTTCTTTGTGCGCTTGATGCGTCGGGCAAAGTATCTCACCATTGTGGATTTCTTTGAACGCCGCTATAACAAGGCGATGATTATTTTTACCGTCATTGCAGAATGTCTGACCTACTTCTCCTGGACTGCAGCCCAGATTGTGGCTGGTGGTGCCATCGTGGAAGGTTTATTTGGAATTAATCCCATATGGGGTATGGTAATTATTATTACAGTGGTCGCAGGCTACACTGTGATGGGAGGTATGCTGGCAGATACTCTGCTGGATTTCTTCCAAATGTTCCTCACAGCAGGTGGTATCACATTAGTATTTCTCTTCATGCTCAAGGCAGTTGGAGGTTTCCCTGGTTTATTCGTGGGGGCAGGATCCACATATGTAGCGGAGCCGTTCAGGTTAATTCCATCGGCATCTGAGGGATATCTAGGGTATACAGGTCTGACTGGCTGGATGTACTGGATGGCAGCCTGGATGGCCATCGGATTGGGCTCTGTTGCCACACAAGACCTGATGCAGCGTTCAATGGCTGCCCGCAACCAGGCCACTTCTGTTTATGGCTCATACGGTGCAGGTGTGCTATACCTCTTCTTCGGCATCATGTCCCCCTTGATTGGTATCATGGTTTACAAGCTCAGTCCTGGGCTGGAAGACACCAGCTACTTGCTGGTATCGGCTGCCATGACCCATCTGCCTGCAATTCTGACAGCCATCTTTATCGCGGCTTTGACCTCAGCATTGATGAGCACGTCAGATAGTTCATTGTTGGCGGGTGCGTCTGCTGTGACTGAAAATTTAATTCCCTTAATAACTGGCAAAAAACTGGAAGGCAAGAAAGCATTATGGGCTACCCGTATCATGGTGGTGGTCAATGCTGCTGTGGGCTTGGCCATTGCTCTTTGGGCTCAAACCATCTATGAACTTTCAGTTGTGGCTTGGACGCTGCTGCTGGTTGGCCTTTTTGTTCCGTTCGCAATGGGCATGTATTGGAAGAAAGCCAATTCTCCAGGAGCAGTAGCTGCTTTTGTGGGCGGCTTTGTAGTCTGGATTTTAGCCACGATCTTCTTCTTCAATACCGGTCTGGGTGGGCAAGCCACCGCAGTAGTTTGCGAATATACTGCCGATATGGGTGTATATAGTGAAGGCTGGTGGTGTGGATTCTGGGATGCGGTGTACATTGGTTCATTTGTAGCCTTCTTCTCAGCCTTGATCCTCATGATTGTTGTGTCTTTGGCAACCCAAAAAGTATCTCCCCCAAGAAAACTTGTGGATTACTATGGAGAACCGCTTGATCCGAGCTTGAAGTTGAATCTTGGCATATTACCGATCAGGGATGCCTTCCGCAAGATTACAGATAAAGAAAAAGAAATCACATAAGATATAAAAGTGCAGGGTTTGAATCTTCAACCTGTAGAGTAAATGTATAATGAAGGCGTCCAAAGGTTTATCCCTTGGACGCCTCAAAATTCCATCACCATATTCTTCGGATAACAGGAAGCATCATGCCCGATTTAAAATTCGTCGCCCTCGTTTTTGGAATCATCCTGCTGATTGTGCTGGGTGTGCGTCAGGGATTGAAAAAAGCCAGGAAGCTTCAGGAGACCGGTGTAAAACCGGTGAAAAACAAAGAATTACCGCAGAAACCTAAAATGACTGATGAGCAATTTAATAAGTCATGGAAAAATCTTTCATATTTATTACTTTTAGCTTCTGCTGGCAGCCTCTATATGGTTTATATGGCCATAAAGGCGGCACTTGGTTCTATTCCTGGTGTTGCCTGGATATATTGGATTGATGCTGGTTTCAGCTTGGCAGCGGCAGTTGCTGGAGTGCTCATCTGGCGCCTACGCACAAAATCGATGGTGTTCCTGTATTTTGGTTTTACGATTGCCCCCATCATTTTGTTCATGTCGATCAAAGGTTTCAAGATGAACGCTTTGATCCACTTATTCCCTTTGGTGCTGCTTTATTTTGTACTTAAACCGATTTGGGAGAGTATGAAGAACTAATCGAACCCCCGGCTGCT
>PNNU01000291.1 GCA_013824385.1 Anaerolinea sp. | reverse complement strand
TTTTTTCTTTACCTGAACTGTAAGCACCCCAATACACGTCACAAACAAAATCATATAAAACCCGACTTTCACGACAAGTGTAGACGAAAAGCAATTGATTAAATTCTCGATTGGAGAAAGCGGCTTGAACCGATTTGAGTAATAAGGCTGGTGCACCTTTATTTACCAGATACCGGGGACCAAAACATTCTTTGATAAAGTTCTGCAAGCGTCGCGCAGTAATATTGGGAAATAATCCAGATTCAAGTGCGGCTCGATAAAGATCAACGTTTCCCATTCCCGGTTGCCATAAATTAAGCATTGTCCGAGTCTCATCAATCATACCTATACCGGCATTAAGCATCGAAGAGTAGGAGTTTGTTGTCATAAAATATCTGTGAAGTAGGGGCAGACCATGGTTCTTTGTTCAAAACCAAATAAATATGCACTGGCGACTGTCTGCCAGCTCCCTATATCGTGCAGCGCGATGGTTTTTCCAATTCGGATTGGACCAACGTCGGCTGGTTGCTTAGTACCCGCCGACTTGCGCAGATAGTCTAATGCCGTTTCTGGTTTGGCAACAATCTTTTGTAATGCTTGACCCAAAGCCGGCGCGTGTAATGATTGGTGAATACTCTGCTCGATCTCCTCTGGTAAGCGAAACAAATGATAAACATGACCTACACCGATGCGTTCATCATGCACAATAGCCGCTGCACGTGTCACACCATTGCATTGCGCCAGAATCTGGGTTCTACCAAAAAGCGGAGAAAGGAAAGCATTACTGCCTTGCGTAAAAAAAGAACTTTGCCACCAACTGAATTGCTCCCGCTCTCCAAGAAATCCAATTGCTAACCTGAGTTTTGCTAGTTTCTCAACAAATTCAACTTCCATGTTTTTCCTCGTTATCAATTGGAGATTCTTCTCTCGATTTTGTCATCCTATCGTCCAACCAATGATCTATAGTCTCTTTTCTAAACCGCCAATGCCTGCCAACTTTCTGGCAAGGAATTTTTCCATCTTGGGCAAGCTTATAAAGAGAAGACAATGGAATTTGCAGATATTTTGAGGCTTCCTCGATTGTCATAACTGGGGGAGGGTTATCCGTCATTTTGCCTTCTTTTTTAGAAAGGAAAGTAAGAAACATTAATAATTATATACTCATTATTGATAGTTGCTAGTAAATTCCGGTACTTTATTTAATAAGAAGGGCCAGTTGGTTGATATGTTTTTCAATTATGCCCTTTGGTTTGGAATATTCAGTTGACATACCGGTGTCAATATTCGTCTCCCCAGAGACAATACCTTGTGGAATAATCCCATGAAAAGGAGCAAATTATGTCTCAAGATAGTGTTCAAATTTTTAATCTCTGGTTAGATGCCATACTGGCTGAAAAACACCTGAATTGCCACGAGTTGACAAAAAAAGCCGGCATTTCTCATACTGTCATCAGCAAAGCTCGACATGGCAAACTGCCAAAATGGGAAGCTTGTAATGCGTTGGCGTTAGCATTAAAGGTCCATCCTGTCGAGGTATTTTTAGCTGCTGGATTGCTCCCTCCTCAGCCAGAGTTCGATGGAGAATTTGAGCGATTAACTATGATTTACAGCTCTCTTTCAACCCAAAAACGCCGGCTTTTAATCAACCTCATACAAGTATTAACTGATTCGGGTACAAATGAATAAGAAAAAGATTGACTTTGGTGGACATTCACGAATGAAAAACGCACCTTGATAGGGTGCGTTATATTTATCGAAGCCATGATACTTTTTTTGATCCCCCTATCAATTATTGAATTGCTCAGAGCCTATTTTCCAGATACAGTAAATCCCCACCTGTCAAAAGCCTTGGTAAGAATGGCTTTGGCTTCATCAGATTCAGGAAGTAATTGCTTATGTTTTATTTCCACATCGGCTTCCCAAAGTGCATGCGCTGCTTTGCTGCGAAGTTCCCCTGCAAGATTTGAGAATGACTCATAAGTCTTTAAGAGTTCTTTATCTGGTTCTGGCAATCCCAAAACCTTATAGACCTTTATGCCAAACATCCCGGCAATACTCAAAACCTCGCCGTTTTGGGGAGTAGTTTCTCCATGCATCCAAGATAGTACAGTTTCTGGTGTGTACCCTAATAGAGAACAAAAAGCCAGGAAATCTTCTTCACCTGGCTGGGATCGACTCCATCGCCTATATTCTCGCGTAAACCAGTCCGGGAATTTGGACATAATGATCGTTTGGGTGTGCTTCTAAGATCACAGCTGATAATGAAAATTTTGTTCTTCCTTAATAATAGTATATTTTTTCATTTATAGCAACGATCTCAGCCCACTAACCGAAGGTTGTTTAATTAACCTTTTGCGGGGGTAAGAACACTCTTTGATATGGGTTACACAACCTCAGGTACCCGGCTCTTGCCATTAATTGATCTCGGCTATCCGTCTTGAATTTTGCTTCTAGATGATCAAGATGCTTTCTCACCGTCCTGACTTTAATGCCCAACTTGAGAGCTATCTGATCAGGAGAGAGGCCATTGGCTAAATATTGCAAAACTTCACTCTCCCTCATAGATAATTTTGGACCTTCAATTTCTGGCGGTGGCGCTTCTTTAGATGTAATGGTGAATTCATAACCATGATAATCACCAACCGCTCTACAAGGAACCGATAATTCAGGCAGCATATTCTCCCCACCATCCAACCCCTTGAAGTTCTGGTCGAGAATATCGCCCTCGTCGCTGTTGACCTTGATGAACGGCATTTAAGATTTCCTCCCCTATGGATGATCTGGAAGCATAGTTCTTAAAACACAGATTCCCCTGCTCGCTTTACCTAATCGGCGAGGGGGGAAGGATGGAATTTGGCAATAGTGAAAATAAAAAATCGTTTCAATCATTTCAGGGTGTTATGGATAAGGACGGTAACGGCATTTTATTGTTCTGATTAATTTAGAACATAAGTTCTGTTTTATTATAGGGTACATTCTAGGATTTAGCAAGCAGTCCTAACCAATAATCTCAGAAAAAACAGATAAAAAGTAGGGGGCAATATTGACACCTTGAGCCGGACATTCCAGGGTGCTATTCTAATCACAGTTTTTACATAGACAAGGAGCGCTTATGACCTGCCAATTAGATAAACACACTCAAAAACAAAACCGGCGACTGGCTGACCAAGTCGTGACCTTACAAGAAGACCTTTCCCGCCTGTCTGGTATTGTGACACATCTGGCCGAACTGTCAGATGAAGGTTTGGCTGCCTTTGATATTGCGGACCAGTTGGATTCTATTCATCGTTGTCTGAATCGTTTCGAGGCGCGTTGTTTGTCGATCCAGGTTGCGGCTTACGATAATGAATTTTCCGAACCATTTGTTGATGAAGAAACTTGTGGTGAACTGGTCTTCCCAAATCATAAATGGGAGGATGTGCGCAAAGATGCCAAACGCGCCAATAAACTGGCAAACCAGTTGACCTTGACCCTCAACAAGATTCGTGCCGGTATGGGTGGGTTACAGTCGCAAGCCCCTGCTCCTCAAGATATCGAACAGATCAACCAGGTTGTTTCTAATGCCGTCCACGGATTGACCTCGGAATGGAATGGCAATTTGGGGTAACTCCCTAAAGACATTACCAACAGACTTGATTTTTATTGATTGGAGAATCGTTGGATGGAAGCACCAAGTAGAACGAAAATCCCCCACCTCGTCATCGTCCGTGCCCCTGGCTTGCTGCCCATGCTTTACACCCTGCGCGAGATAAGCGAAGAATTGGGTATTCCAGACAGCACCTTACGGGATTGGCTTCAAGCCGGCGCACCGCATCAGCGGGATAGTCGGGATCACCTGTGGGTCAATGGTGAAAGTTTTGCCGTTTGGGTCAAAGCCCAGCAAAAGCCTAGAACACATCGTAAGTTAGAAGCTGGTGAAGGCTATTGCATGCACTGTAACCAGATCACCCAACTTATCTCACCCGAAGTACGCCATATCAAAGGTAAGTTAATCCATATCAAAGGAAAGTGTCCTCAGTGCGGCCACATTATCAATCGCGGAGATCGGTATGATCGAACGACAGAATTATCTTAAGACCAGAAAACACCTTACCTATCTCCAGGAAGTGATGCAACTGACGCCGGCATCTCTGGATCGCTATCGCTTTTATTTTCGTCATTTGCTCCTCTGGGCGGGAGAGAAAGATTTTAAGACCGTCCAGGATATTCGCCCAACCCTTCCCAGTTATCTGGCGAGTTTGCCCGGCAAAGATCGAAAAGACACTTTGGCCGGTACTACCCAGAAGAAAATCCTGGATACCAGCAAACGCTTTTTTCGTTGGGCGAAGGCCACTTATCCGCGTGAACTGAACAATTTACCGTTAGCCTGGATAGATACGCTCAGAATGATTCGTCAACCTCAAGTCACGGCAGAGAATGTGTTTGTATCCGAAGATGAAGTCAGGCAATTAATTGCATACCCGGTTGCTCAAGATGACCTAGCATTATTGCGTGATCAAGCCGCAGCTGCGCTCCTGTTTCTTTCAGGGATGCGAGGCAGTGCCTTTGTCACTTTGTCAATCTCGGCACTTGACCTGGAAAACCTCACCGTGCGCCAGTGGCCGGAACTGGGCGTCCACACCAAGAACAGCAAGAAAGCAACCACTTTTCTGTTGAACATTCCAGACCTGCTTGTCCCCGTACGGCGCTGGGATGCCATTGTTCGGCCCGTGCTACCACCAACCACACCCT
>PNNU01000290.1 GCA_013824385.1 Anaerolinea sp. | reverse complement strand
CACTATCACCACCGCCCACCACGGCCACTCTTTTTTCTTTGAAGAACCATCCGTCGCAGGTGGCGCAATAAGACACACCCTTGCCTAATAAAGTATCTTCGCCAGGCACATTCAATTTAACCGGGCTGGCGCCCGTAGCGATAATCACAGATTCAGCCAAAATTTCTTTGGCATAAGTAGAGATCTTAAATGGACGTTTACTAAAATCCACTGCAGTAACAGAATCATATTCCATCCTGGCACCAAAACGTTCAGCCTGTTTTTGAAAGAGGTCGCCCAATTCTGATCCGCCCACACCGTCTGGAAAGCCAGGGTAATTCTCGATCGTATGGGTAAGCGCGGCTTGACCACCAGGCTGCAGCCCGGTAAGCACAAGCGGACTTAATTCAGCCCGCGCCGCGTATAATGCGGCAGAAAGCCCCGCCGGACCTGCACCAAGAATCACAACTTTTTCGTTTTCTACCATTTCTTACTCCCGATTTTTCGCGATTTTATCCGTAATGTTAATTGCTTGGTCAAGTACTTCAAATCCCTCGGCCAGTTCAGATTCAGTGATAATGAGCGGAGGAATCAATAATATGATGTTCCAATGCGTATAAAGATACACTCCGTGGTCCAGCAAATATTGTTTTAATGCGGACATTTCAGGGCTGCCCATGCCAAACCCGGCTGCAGGTTCGCGGGTGGTTTTATTTTTTACCAGTTCAATGGCGCCAAACAGCCCAATGGAACGTACTTCTCCAACGGAGGGGTGTCTTTCAACCAACTCTGCCATCATTTCGGCCATAACCGCACCGGTTTGTTTGGCCTTCTCAATGAGATGATCCTGCTGCATCACCTGGATGTTGGCTATGGCTGCTGCCATGGATACTGGGTGCCCATTATATGTCAATCCACCCTGATAAACGCGGTCGTTAAAAGTTGCTGCAATCTCAGGTTTCATTGCCACAGCCCCCAAGGGGGCGTAGCCCGAGGTCAGCCCTTTGGCCATGGTCATGATGTCTGGTACGACCTGCCAGTGGTTGACGGCAAACCACTCTCCCGTACGCCCGAATCCGCTCATGACTTCGTCTGCAATCATGACAATATGATACTTGTCGCACAACTGCCGTACGCCTTGCATGTATCCAGTCGGAGGTACAAAAATACCGTTGGTGCCGGTAACCGATTCCATCATTATCGCGGCTATGGTCTCGGGTCCTTCGTATTGGATGATTTCTTCCAAATGGTTCAGATAATCTTTTCCAAACTCTTCCTCGCTGATGGTGGGGTTCAAGCGGTGAAAAGTGGAACGGTAGCGATAAGGATCAAGAAAATGCACCACCCCCGGCATGACCATGGGTTCCCAAGCTACCCTGCGTGGATCACCCGTGGCAGCGATGGCCCCGTACGAGGCGCCATGATACGAGCGATATCGGGCGAGGATTTTGTGCCTGCCGGTGTAAGCCCTGGCAAGCTTGATGGCATTCTCATTCGCGTCCGCTCCGCCCAGGGTGTAAAGGAATTTGGTCAAACCAGGCGGACAAATCTCACTCAACAACTTGCCAAGCACTGCCCTGGGTTTGGTGGCCATCCCCGGGCCGGCGTAAGGCAGTTCACGAACCTGATCCACCATGGCGTTGATCACACGCTCGTCCCCGTGGCCGATATTGACGCACATGGTCATCGAGTTTAAATCAAGATAGCGTTTGCCATCGACGTCCCAAAAATAAACGCCCTTGGCGCGTTTCACCGGGATGGGACTTACTTTGGATTGTGCCGACCAGGTCCAAAAATTATGTTCCATTGAAAGCGGGAGTATGTCATCATCAGGAAGATCGATCATTATGCCTCGCAGAAATATTTCTTTTTAATAAATAGAATATTTTAATCCTTTGTCAAAATCACTCTTGCCGGAGCACCATCCGCGCCATGCAGTTTGAGCGGCAGGCAATATATGTTGTAGAATCCTGCCTTCACTTCGCGTAGGTCAAGCCCTTCAATGATAATCATGCTTGAACCCAGCAAAACATCATGTGTGGGTTTGCTCACCTTATAAGGTGAAGCGGAAAGGTAGTCAATCCCGACCAGTTTGATGCCTCTTTTGACCAATTCCTCAGAGCCGCTCAAGTCAATCCCTACGAATCCGGTCTGAAATTCGTCCGTGTCCAAATCCCAATAATGGGAGTTGCTGGTTTTAAACAGTAGCCGTTTGGGTTCGTCTGCAATAGACAGCCCGGCGATCACTTCAGCATTGATCACTTTAACCGAATCGGGTACTTCCACCAATTGAACGGGACCCACCAACACATCAAGCGGCATCTCATCCACTTTTGAGCCGTCGGCAAGAAAGTGAAATGGAGCATCCACATGCGTTGCGGTATGGACGCTAAGATGCAAAAAAGAAACATTCGCATGCGCACCTTCTTCGATCTTGGTACGCCTTTGTAAAACGACTTGCTCATCACCGGGCCAGACCGGCATCCCTTCACGGATGGTTAAGCTGACATCATAAATTTTCATTTTTACCTCATTCGACTGACTGTAAATAACTCGTCCAAAAAGGACTGTCGTTCACTTTCGCTCATCGGCACTGGCCTGGACCAATCCGTCAGGGTGGCAGTGAGAAGTTCAGTGCTGACGTATTTACCATTGTATATGATATGGCGATCATAGAACTCACGGATATTATGCGGTTCCATTTGATCAAAGAGAAAGTTACCCAGCCCATAATGAATAAGGCTGTTGTTGACAAACTCAAACCCCATCGGCACGTGCGCCTGCGAACCCTGGACGATATCCGCACCGGCAGCCGCAGCATCCTTAAAAGTTTTTCGATAATACTCGTCATACATTTGCCCGTCAATTTCCCAGGCCTGGTAAGTGACAATTACCACATACCCCTGTGATTTGAGCTCAGTAATCTTTAGATTGAGCCAGTCATAGTCACACTTCGCCGCCCCTGCCTTGGTGTCTGTAGCCCATGCCGTAGTAAAGCCCACCGGGTTGCAGCCGATAAAGGCGATCTTGTTTCCATTGATTTCTGTAACAGCCGGTTGTTTTGCTTCTTCCGCATTGATGCCGCCGCCAAAACTCAGCCATCCCCGGTCTTTATACATCTGCAGTGTCTGTGCAAACGCATCCCCGGGGTAATCGTTCATATGGTTGCCAGTGGATTCCACCACATTGACGCCGATATTCTCGAGCACCTTGATCTGGTCCGGCTTGGAACAAAACTGCATGGTGTAGGCATCCACATATTCACAGCCTTCCATGAAAGATACCTCGTTGCTCACATGCCGTAGATCGGCGTTGAGAAACCAATTTTTAACCATATCAATGGGATACTCGTATCCATTTAATTCAATTTTCTTGAGAGTCACTCTGGCCAAAGCAGTCGTACCGGTCATCATTACCACGGTCATTTTGGATTCGTCGCGGTTGGTCGCCGGGATGACGGCTTTGAGCTGGTCAATTTCAGGTTGCAGAAGTTTTTCTGCTTCCTGAGAACCTGACAGAAAATAATTGACAGCTAACCCGTAATTTTCCACATCCATCGGCCGGTCGATGGGGCTGATCCCGTCCAACTTCATTACCTTAAGCCGGGGTTCAATATCTTCAAAGGGGATAATGGCTAATGCATCAGTAACTTTCCATAATTCAACTGAGATATCTTGATTATCAAAGACATTTACCGCCGCTTCAAAGGGTTGCCCCCATAATATTGTGAATAAATCAAAAGTTGTATCTGTCATATAAAGTTTTGAAGCCCCTGCCAAAGAAGGGGTCCCAGTAGACCATATGGAACGCAATTCCACTAAAGAGAGGCCGTCCGTCACAGTATTAAAAGGCGCAACTACTGCATAGATTCGTGTAAATTGAGTAAATTGATTTAGATCTGGCCGCCCTGGTAAATCCAGAATCAGGTCGGCATCATTTGAATCCTGAGTGACTTTCAGTTTACCGACATCCTGAATCCACTCTTGTGGAACCGATGCTGCAAAATAAATACTATCGGGTTCTCTCAGAGGTTGAAAAGGTGTGGCTGATGGTGAGATCGCTGTCGACGTTGACTCAGATTGAGTTGAAAGGTCACCCGCTGAAGTTGGAGGTACATACCCGGTTACCCTAGTTGAGCAAGACGCCAGGAGTAGTGAGAGACAAAATGCAATGAGTAATCGTTTGTGTTTTTGCATACGTGGACAATCGATCTTTCTTGATGTTAGATAAACCGAATTATACGCTACCCTGCCTTCAACTTCCAATTGATGAAAGAACCATTGCATCACTATAAATGTTACAGAGGATGCTCTCTATGAGTAATGTGACACTTCTGATTTTTGAATTCACCAGTTTATCTTAAGGTTATTTGAATCTTTGTAATTAAAAATTAGAAACAATTAAAAACAAATCGTTTTTAGCTTTCCGCTTCTGGTAATTGCCGATTTGTATTGATTTGAATTTATGTACAAATCGTACAGAGATACCGAGGTATTTTTAAGGTTCATGAATAATTCAGACTGGCTGAAAATATATGAAGTTTTTTAGGAACAAAGGGTAAAACAACTGAATCCTCAGCATGGCAATCTATGTTGAAATACCCTCTTTGGTTTTAGAATTTTTATTCTATAATAAGTATAATACCTCTGTCAAGTGTTTTGATCAAGGATTACGATAGAATTATCGATGACCATTTGCCAAAACGATTAATAACTCAAATAAGCAACAACTCTGCTTTTCTACGAAAAACAATTTTGATGC
>PNNU01000289.1 GCA_013824385.1 Anaerolinea sp. | reverse complement strand
GAGAAATGCCCGGCCGACCAGCCCTCTGTACCATAAGGTCTCGGCTGCAGAGATCGGGTGAAGTTCAGGTTCTTCCCGTTCGCGGCGGGCTGGACCGAATTCCCGCACCTCTCCGTATTTCCGGGTGAAATGCGCCCAGGTGATCTTCTGGGGGTTACGCTGCACATCATCCCAGGCTTCTTTTGAACTTTGAGGCAGGCTATCCAACACTTCGGCGGTCAGGCTACTCTCCAGCATGGCACGATACAAAGCTTCAATTGACGAGGCAAGATCCATGTTGGTAGTGTCCACACTCCAAAAGGAAGAGACTCGTTCGATCATATCCAAATCATAAGACTGAAGCATCTTTTTAAGGGAAGGCATGGTTTTCTCTTTATGCTAGGCTACTCGCATTATACTAAACCCTGGCGGTAAGGGTGTGATATCCACGTAAGTAGACCCCCGCGGTTTGATTAAGAAGATTTAGAAGATTCATCAAAACCGCGGGGGTCTGCATTTATAGTAGAGATAATCGGTAATGTTTTTTTGTTTTTTCGGTGGGGCAACGACCCCTCCACAAACAGGTATATTGGAAATTAACCAATGGGTCGTTGACCACACCCTACAAAAACGTTTTAAAACAATACTAAATTTCTCGTTTAGAGCAACCCCCAGATACCGGGAATTACGGACAAATTCCCGGTATTCTTGAATATTTTCTTGAATTGACGGCCTAATGTCATACAAGTATAATTTTTAAGCTTGTCTCTCCACTAAAAGGATTGTATGGCCTTAAAAGGCAATTTAAGCGATTTCTCAATAATTCAATTATTGAACCTGATCAACCTGGCTAAAAAGACCGGGGCTCTTTACATTGAGTCGAGCACCAAATCGGCCAAGCTGATCTTTCGTGACGGAAAAATGGTTTATACCACCGCCGGCATGGATACGGTTCCCCTGATAAAAATTATGGCCAGATCGAAATTGATCCCGAGTTCTCTGGCGGCGTCTCTTTCAGAACGCTACAAAAGCCAGACGGATATGGAATTAGGCATCTCCCTGATCAATTCAGGTTACTTAACCCAGGATCAAATCTTCAAAGGTATTGGTGATTTTTTCAAAGACATCCTGCGTGGATTGTTCACGTTGACCGAGGGTGTCTTCCGCTTTGAAGCGGATGAGATGGCGCCGGTGACTGCAATCCCGATGCGTATGGGGCTGGAAGATATTATCATTGAAGGCTCGCGGCAGCTGCATGAACATGAAGACCTCAAAAATGAGATTCCCAGTCTGGAACTGGCGCTTAAATTTGCTGACCGTCCGGGCATCAACATCCGCGACATCAACCTGAACGCTGAAGAATGGCGCGTCGTTTCGTATGTCAATCCGAAAAACTCCATCAAACAGATCGCCGTCGCTGCAAAAATGAATGATTTCCAAATTCGCAGGGTGGTCTATAATTTATTACAAGCCGGGCTTGTTGAATTGGTTAGACTTAATAATCCTGTTGATATGCCAGTTCCACTTGTTATTCCCACTCGTGATGCGGCAGAACAGAGATCTCTAGTAAATCGCGTCATAGATCGCATTAAGACTATCTAGGCAAGGACAAAGCCTCATGCAGACTCAAACCGTAAAAATAGTGGTGACAGGGCCCTTCAACGCCGGAAAGACCGAACTGATTCGTTCGGTCAGTGAGATTGAAGTGGTAAACACTGAAAAAAAGGTAACCAGTGAGTCTGAAAAAGTAAAAACGTCAACCACCGTCGCCATGGATTTTGGCCGCATCACCGTAGATAATGACCTGGTGCTCTTTTTGTTTGGCACCCCCGGACAGAAGCGCTTCGATTTCATGTGGGAGATTTTGTCAGAAGGCATGCTCGGATTCATTGTGCTGGTTGACAGCACCCGCCCCGAAACTTTCCGCGAAGCACGCGGCATTCTTGAAACCTTCAGAGCCTACGCGCCCACCCCCTACATTGTAGTAGCCAACAAACAGGATATGGCAGATGCCTGGTCCATTGAAGACATTCGCGTGGCCTTGCGTTTAGATCCGGCCATCAAACTGCTGCCCTGCATTGCCAAAAAGAAAAGCTCAGTCAAAATTGTGCTGCTTGAACTACTTTACGCCATTTTGGAAGAAATAGATTCCGCCAAATCATAACCATACGAGGATTTTCTATTCATGAAGCCAATTGCAGTTGTCTCCAATTCTACATTCATCGACAATGGTCTTGCTGAAATTTTTGGTCAGGAATTATCCGAACTAAATCCTGGTTTAGACGGTTCCGAATCGACATTGTTAAATTTGAAAGCATCTGCGATTCGACAGTTGGGTCTAGCCGAGACGCGCGGCATGTTCGTCCGTGCTGGCAGAGCCGCTTTTTATTACTGGATGCGCGAGTATGCTGAAAGCCTCGGCTGGCGTGAAGTGGAGTTTAGACTGCTTTCTGCACCTGCGCGTATCAAACGGACGCTTACAGACTTACTGAAGTGGTTTGAAGAGGAGAAATTCCTCACGGGAGAACTCTCTTCCACGGATGAAGCCTGGCTGGTCTCTGTCCCCGGTTTGGTGGGTGAGGGCGCCCGCCTGGAATGTAATTTCTTCATCGGTATGCTGCAAGAAATGGTCTCGTGGGCAGGCGCAGGCAAATTCTATCCCGCCCGCGAGATTGAGTGCCAGTCTACTGGTATTGAACACTGCGTTTTCGAGATCAGCAAATTGTCGGTGGGGTAAAAAAGGTAAAAAATAGGCATCGAAATCTCCCACAATTTCAAAAAAATCTGGTAAAATTACCCCTGCTTCTGACCCGAAGCAAGAACGAAATGCCGAGATAGCTCAGTTGGTAGAGCACACGACTGAAAATTGTGGGGTCACCAGTCCGATCCTGGTTCTCGGCACTCATACACTCTCCTTATGGGGAGTGTATTTTTATATTAATGGAAAAACTATTGACTTATTGTATCTTATAAGATACAATAAGTCCCATGATAGAGATACGAGAAACTGACGAATTCAAGGATTGGTTCTCTAAACTTAGAGATACTAAGACAAGAAGTATCATTCTCGTACGGATCAGGCGTTTATCACTCGGTAACTTCGGCGGGACGGACCCAGTCGGCGAGGGGGTCCACGAAATAAAAATCGATCTCGGACCAGGTTATCGTGTGTACTTTTTCAACCTAAACGATTGCACAGTAATCATTTTATGTGGAGGTGACAAGTCGACCCAGCAAAAAGACATAGAAAAAGCGCAATACTTGGCGCATAATGTATAACTTGAGAGGAAGAAATGATAAAAGAAAAGGTAACGACTACGAGTTGGGATGCCTCAGAGCACCTCACAACTACGGAGGAGATGGTCGCATACCTCGAAGCAGCGTTTGAAGATGGCGACACTGCCGTAATATCAGCCGCATTAGGCGACATTGCACGGGCAAAAGGGATGACTGAGATCGCTGAGAAAACTGGATTGGGTAGAACGAGCTTATATAAAGCGCTATCACCCGAAGGTCATCCTGAATTTGAAACAATAGTCAAGGTAATGAAAGCGTTGGATTTGGAATTGCAGGTTGTATCAGCTTAAATAATATATGTTGTGGAAGTAGTAGTTGCCCAGGATATTAACCTGGGCTTTATTTTTATAGGTAGTATCTCAACGAATTCATTTTATTTACATACTATACCTCTAAAACAGGATTTCTTTTCTGGCAAATCATCTCATCTTCGGGTATGATTACCCAACTTGCCCCTTTTGGAGCCCTTTGGATGAAACAAAAACAGATTATTAATTTTCTTTTTATTGGCATTGTCGTGGTGCTGCTTTCATTAGCGGTGATTGCACTTCTGAACAAAAACGAACCACTGCTTTCCGAAGATATAAATACCACACCCACCATAGACATAGCGCTGAGTGTGACGCAAACCATGAATGCCATTAATAGCGCCACGCAATCAGCTAAACCTACAGAAACACCTATTAAGCCCACAATCACCTCCCAATCTCCGACGGCGACACCATTTTTGTTACCTGAAGAAGCCTATATTCGTGGTTTTGTCGGGCATCGACAGGCTTATAGTATTGGCTGCGAAACAAGTGTTGCTGTTGATCTGGCGGCTTTTTATGATGTGACGATTACTGAATACGATTTTCAAACCAATCTTCCGCTTTCAGATAACCCGGATCTGGGTTTCGTGGGGGATGTAAACGGTCCATGGGGACAGATTCCGCCTTATGCTTACGGCGTACACGCCGCACCGGTGGTTAATCTGCTTACAAAATTTGGCGTGCCAGTAGAAGGTGGCAAGGGATACACACTGGATGAGATCAAAGCCCAGTTAGCCCAATCCAAACCGGTGATCGCCTGGGTGATCGGTCACATGGAATACAGCGACCCTGTGGAGTATGCCGATAAAGAGGGTGTGATCTCAATTGTGGCCCCGTATGAACATGTGGTAGTACTCACCGGATATAATGCAGACACCGTCCGCTACAACAATGAAGGCCGCTACGCGGATGTGAAAATTGAAACCTTCTTAAAATCCTGGGGAGTTTTGGGAAACATGGCCGTTTTCCACCAATGAAGCATATTTATGAATAATCCTTTGATTGCGCTCCAATTAGGTGGTCTCGCCGCTAAAACCCTCACGGAAGGCTGTGCGGGCAAGGTGATGGGTATAACCTCAAGGGGCGCCTTTCTCGTTACCGGTCAGCGTATCCTGTTTGTGACCGATGCCAATTACCGCAGCCCGTATAACATCCAGATATCATTCACCCCCGGGCAATTTGA
>PNNU01000288.1 GCA_013824385.1 Anaerolinea sp. | reverse complement strand
GCGGTGGGGTGATGTGCGCCGCAGATGCCCAACAAAAATTGGATGTGGGCGCCGTGCTTGTGCAGCTTTATACAGGTTTGATCTATAAAGGCCCGGGGTTGGTATCAAGAATTGTAAATTCTGGGTTAAATACTGATAATAAAGGAATATTTAGTTATTAGTTATCAGTTATTTTTGGAAAAAAATCGAAGTTGGTCTGATTCCTATTTATGGCTTGTTTATCTATAACTCACCTGAGTTTTACATATTCTTCTTATAATTTCTGGTACAAATACTTTATTATCATTGATCCACAGGCATTATCTGTGGTCTGGTATTTACTTTATACCTTCATTGAGAGAATCCTGATGCCGTATTAACCAGGGGTCCATCCGATTATTGGTATTTCTTGATTGTGGAAATTGAGTTATATATGGAACTTGACGTCTTAACGCTCTCTATCATTTCTTGCCTGGTTTACGTATGCCAGGTAATTGCCTTATATGTTCAATATCGGATAAACAAAACCTTAATTGGGGTTAAATGGTGGCTTGTTGGCACCACCTTTGCAGCACTGGGGGTCATCTTCATGCCAATGGTGATGGTACCGTCTTTGTTGAAGTTTTCCATGGTTGCGATCCCGCTCGCGGTATTAGGACAAATCTTTTTGCTTATAGGAATAGCGAGATTCCTGGGTAGAAGCGAAAAAAGAGGGGTTCTTACTGCAATATTTGCGATTTTTACCTTCACATATTATTTATTTATGTTTGGGTTAAACAGCATTTCGTTTCGCACCCTTGTATACACAGCCACAATGTTTGTTCTTTTGATGATGAGTGCCAATACTCTATTTCGTCATAAAGATAAAGGATTTTCTGGTTCAGCCACCTTTACTGGCATCGTCTTCTTCGCGTTTGGACTCTTTTCCATTTACCGCTTCTTTTGGGTGATATCGCTTCCCCAAATGAATTCTTATTTTGACCAGGGCTTTGGACTAAGTCTCTCTTTTATTGTCCCACTAATCGCCAATGTGCTATGGACTTATGGTTTTATTATTATGTTAAACCAACGCTTGAACACAGAAAATATTGAAGAAAAAGAGAAGTTGCAAAGGATTTTTAACACAAGCCCTGATGCAGCCGTAATTTCTCGTGTTGAGGACGGATTGATCTTCGATGTCAATGCGGGTTTTCCAGCCATGACCGGACACACTCGTTCAGAATTAATTGGAAACACCACTATTGGAATCCATTTCTGGAAAAATGAATCTGATCGGGAGCGTTTTGTCAGTGAAGTAAAAAAGTATGGCGTCTGTGAGAACAGAGAATTTGTATTTCTCCGCAAAGATGGAAGTCAGCTAATCGGAAGTATATCAGCCAAAACCATCATTATTCAATCGGAATTAAGTATCATAAGCATAATTCATGATATTACCCAAAGAAAACAGGCCGACAAAGCTTTGCGAGAAAATGAAGCGCTTTATCGCTCCATCCTTAATGCATCCCCGGATGATATTACGATCACTGATACAGATGGGATTATTCAGGTGATTTCACCTGCAGCAAAAAAAATGTTCGGTTATGGACCGGATTATGAGGGTTATATTGGATCCAGTGTGTTTGACACAATTATTCCAGAAGATCGGGATAAAGCAAAATCAAACATCATACTTATGCATAAAGGTGAACATGTCGGTACAAGGGAATATAAAGTCTTTCACAAGGATATGAGTGTTTTTGACATTGAGGTTAACAGCGGTGTTATTCGCGATGTAAATGGAAAACCTGCAAGAATGGTATTCGTGATCCGCGATATTACTGAACGCAAGTTGGCTGAACAGAAAATTCAACAACTGGTTCAGCAACTGGAACTTGAGAAGAAAACCGCTCAAAGCAATGCCAATACGGATAGTCTGACCGGTTTGTCGAATCGAAGGTATTTCGATGAAGCTTTTGCTCTCGAATATCAGAGGATGTCACGTTCCGGGGAACCCTTATCCCTGCTCATGTTGGATGTTGATCGGTTTAAGAATTTTAACGATCATTATGGTCATTTAGCCGGTGATAATTGTCTGCGACAGATTGGAACCACGCTTATCAGCAATGTCACACGCGTCACGGATATCGTAGCCCGATACGGCGGTGAAGAGTTTGTGGTAGTACTCGTTGATACAGTTCAGGAAGGTGCTGTGCATGTAGCCGAACGCATCCGCAAGGCGGTTGAAGCACTTGCCATCCCTCATCTGGATTCGGATGTGGCAAAAGTGGTTACGGTGACAGTTGGTGTAGTGACTGTATATCCATCTAAATTGCAATCGATGGATCATGTTGTGGCGATGGCTGATGAAGCCTTGTATCGTGCCAAAGATGCAGGCCGTAACCGGATTGCAGTTTCAACAGATCAGCTGGCGAGCAATAACTGACCTCTGATACTTAACAACCACAACAAACACACAAGAGCCACTTTTATTGCGGCTCTTGTGATTTTAAATACTTTCAAGAACGGAGGCCAGATACTCATCTGCCCTCTGTATCATCAGCGGCGCAGAAAGATCGCGTAAGCCAAAGACCGGCCAGGGTTCATAAACCTCGGGCGGACCTGGCAGCATCTCTATGAGTGCCATCAAATCCCAATAGGGATGCCACACTTCAGTGCCGCAGATCGCCAGGGCTTGATCTCGCATGTGGTTTGCAGCCTCAACGCCGTACATTTGCATTAAATTGAGGCGGTTCCAGGCAAGGTCAAACGCGGCAGGCCCACGGCAGGCGTTGACCCAATCCACCACACCGCTCAAGGTTTCATCCTGCCATAAGGTGTTCATGGGGTGGTAATCCCGGTGAATGAAACAGGTTTTAGTAGGCGGCGGAGGTCGATTGACAATCTCGATGGCACGCTCCCAAAGGCTGGGTTGAGCGGTCCATGTCGGCACCTTGAGTGTCTTCACATCGTTATAGCAAAAGTACTGCCAGCCGAAATCCGCGGCACTCAATTCGTGTAGGGGTTGAAGCGCTGCGGCCATCTGCCTGAGCCAGTTGTCAAAGTTCTGAGGCTGCAAATTTACCATGCCGGGGACGGAGGTCATCAAGACCGCCGGCGTGCCGCAATGCTGGCCGTCAGTATCCCAGGCGATCACCTCAGGGACGCATAATCCGCTCTTTTTTGCCATGGCCAGGGCAGCCGCTTCATGTTCGGCAAGGTCGGGTTCCTCTTGCAGCCATTGCTGATTGGTCAGCAAACGCAGTACCAGGTTGAATTCTCGCACCCTTTCACGGATTTGAACTGTATAGAGGTCTGAAGAAGTGCTGCCTTGCAGGCGGACAACTTCCTTAATCTCAGCTGAACTATCCAGATGAGAGACTATCCAATTTGTGACCTGAAAGGGGAGGCGTTCCATAATGATTAATGATATTACTTTTTTTCTACATGATAACGAATCACGGATTGCAGGTTTTCGGTTTTTGTCTTGCGTACGTCATTCAGATAAATATCATGTGAGAAATGAACAGGGATGGTATAGCCATGTTGTTCAGCGAACGTATCCATCAGCTTGCCGGAGTCGTTCATGTTTTCATATGCGCCAAGGTGCAGGTATTGCACGCATGTGCCATCTGAATGTGACTCAAAACGAACCTTTGCGAGTTGATCCGCCTCCACCTTGGATTGGACTTTAATCCGGGCTTCTGCAACCTGTTCGGCGGTGACGTATTCCGGCTGCATCAGCATCATCGTAAAAGAAAACTCCTTCTTTTCACGGTTGACTTTCCACAACACTTCCATGGGCATGACGTGAAAGTCGATATCGCTGCCCAATCTCACCATACATTTCAAGGTATAGGCAAGGGGGTAAAGCAGTTCAGCTGCTTGTTGGAATTGCGCCCCGTCAGGCTTTCCGTGGCCTTCCACTTTCAAGAAGTTCATCACAGGCACTTCAACAATGCCCGGCGTTTTGCTGGAGGGATGGTAAAGGGGCTTCAAGGTTTTTCGATGGTCAATTTTGAACATAATACTCCTAAAAAACGATTATACAAACCCTGACAAGGTTTCAAACCTTGTCAGGGTTGAAATTAATTGATTATCTTTATTTACAACTTTTTAATTGGTTGCCTGATGATTGTCTTGTTCTTCTCGGGCGCAACCTTGCGCACATCGCTCATATAGATCTCGTGATGTTTTCCATCAAGAACATACCCCTCGTCTTTGGCATATTGATGCATTTTCGCAATAGTGGGTCCTTCGTCTGCATAGGGGCCAAAATACATAATTTGGACGCTGGTTCCTTCGGTATAAGTTTCAAGGCGGGCAATTTCAGCCAATGGCGCTTTGCCTTTGGCGACTGCCATGCGTTTGGCTTCTTCGAAAAGAGCAGGGGTGATGAAATCCGGCTGCAAGATCATCATCGTCCAATCCCAGTCGGATTTTTTTGAAGTACTGAAATCTGCCATATTGGGAACCCACCAAAGCCCTTCGAGAGCCATCACGGTGAAATCCCGTTCGAGGGCTGTCTTGCAGTGGAATTTGAGCGTATAAGACAGGCTGTAGAGGGTCTGAATCGCTTCCACATAGACCGGTGCGGTGTTCGGATCGCCGTGGCCGTCCACCATGATGAAGTTCAACGGCGGCACATCAATGATTGAATTTACCTTTGCAGAGGGTGAATACAGGGATTTATATATTTTCTTGAGGTCCGTTTTTTCCATTGTTAGTTTCTCCTTGTAAATAAGTTTTCAAAAATCCTTCAGACCATTCCAACTCGGTTTGGATTAAGGCGATGGAGTATTCAAACATGGCGCGTACGTGCAGT
>PNNU01000287.1 GCA_013824385.1 Anaerolinea sp. | reverse complement strand
CCAAATAAAAAATGACCTGCCTGCATTCAGACACGTCATTTTTGGTAAAAGTTTCACCATTTTTTGTAGGGTGGGTTCGCTCCGCGGTCTTTGCGTCCCCGAGGACGTTCTTCCGAGAGGGGTTGAACCCACCATTTAACCGACGAAATAGAAGACTACCTGTGCCAGGTGGGTTATGAACGTATCGAGGCCACCATATGCCCCCTAGATCGAACACCAATCCGACCGGGCGTATATTTTTGCGAAAACCCTCCTGTGATTTATTGTTTCAATTTCATCATACGGATTTCCCTCTCCGATTTTTTGTTATAAACGTGTAGTTTTTATAACCAACCTCCAGCAAAACCCGCTCTCCGCAACCCACTAATGATGTAAGGACAATCTTTCATCAATTGCCACAATAAACCACTTCGATAATTCTCGATCATTAATACTATTGGTCCCTGATTAATCCCATAATGCCAGGGAGAGACCCACCCTTGAGGGTTGTCGGATTTTGTCGGATAAGTCAGATTAAAAGAAGCTTTAAAACCATATGGGTTGAACTCGGATAATTTCAACTGATTAATAAAGTAGTCAATGGCAGGTAAAACAATCTCTGGCGCAAAAGGAAGCGAAGATACCACTCCCCATGGAGCGATGGTACCGTCGTCGGGTCCATAAGGGACACCTCTCCCTCGGTAAGTAAAGAACTTCCGCTTGGTCCCATTAACAATAATAGTCTTGGGGCCGGGGCCGTCACTTGCAGTAATACCCCAACAATTGGGGCCATAGCCTATAAATTTGTTTGGGTTATCACTTGCATACATTTGTTGCACGTAAGTCGCACGCCGACTGTTCTCGAAATAATCCATTCCTTTTTCAAGCATAAATTCGTCTTGAATACCGCGGAAATCAATCCAGATATGCGAGAACTGATGTGTAAACAAAGACCCGGAAAAGAGGTATTCATAACCATAACTATTTTCCCACCTGTAGGTTGAAGCCCATGCTTTATAGCTGGCCACAGGCAAAGGATGGGTTGGTGAGCCCATTCCCAGGATATACAATAACAATGCTTCGTCGTACCCTTTCCAACGGTATCTAAGAAACCCACCTTTGGGCTTCCATCCGTGTGTAATGGTTGCCCTATGGTTTTGGGCCCATTGCCAATCTGCGCGCAGATAGAGAGCATCGGCAAGTGTGCGGATTTCATGTTCATCGGATGACTCACCATTAAAATAAATTCCTGCGGTCAACGCTCCCGCCAACAGAAAAGCGCTGTCTATAGTTGAAAGTTCACAATCCCAGGCACGCCTGCCGGTTTGCATGTTGAGAAAATGGTAATAAAAACCTTTATAGCCAGTGGCATCAGGTTCAAGCCCTTGTGAGCTGTTCCAGAAAAAGCGGAGAGTGGTCAATGTGCGTTCAACCGCCGCAGGTCGTGATATAAAACCTCGTTCGACAGCTACCGGGTATGATGCTAACGCGAAACCAGTTGCGGCAATGCTTGCAGGCCAATCCGCGGCAGTTTTATCGGCCACAAGTCCGTTGTTTGGGTTTGCCTCATTTAAAAAATAGCTGAATGATTTTTGTTCCAGCTTTTCCAACTCAGTATCTTCGATTTGTTTTTTATGCATTAATTTACCTGGTTACCGGATTTTAAAAAAGTCATTTGGAAAGACTAGTGTAACATCCCATATTTCCACTCATTAATCAATACTTTTTTAGTATCTGAAGCACCAATACTAAGTTTGTCATATGTCAGCCCGACGAAATGGAAGGCTTTTGTAGGGTGCGTCGGCGACGCACCAATCATGGTTTTGTCTCTTATACCATGCGGATTATTACCGGACCAATACAACCGTCCGTACGCTGTTTACCCTCGAGGTCGAACCCCAATGCCATAAAGCATCAATATATGACATAAAACTCATTTGATTATTTTTTTGTGTTTACTCTATAATGCGGGCAACTATATAATTCAATCACTCGATTTTAATAATAATGGGGAATAACAAATGGCCTTTCGACGTCGTGACGAATTATTAGAAAAAGTGATTAGGATTTTTTCCGAACAACCAGAAGTGCGTGAAATTACACTCTTCGGGAGTAACGCTGACGCAACAGCGGATCGTTATTCTGATATTGATATCAGGGTTCATTCAAACGACCTTTTATCCACTCAGAAGAAATACCTTCAACTTCTGGGCAGCATATCTCCTATATTAGAAACCCTTGTTATTCAATCGGATAGCGAAAACCTCGCACAAATGATCATGTTAAGGGATTACTCACCTTATCATAAAATTGATTTTGGCATCTGTTCTGGACCTTGTGCCTTTAAGCCATCAAGGTCGGTCTATAGAAATGAAAATGCGCCAATCAACGATTCAAAGCTGCATTTTTTCCCAATAACGTATGATGTTAAATACAATTTGGATTATCAATTGTTCAGGGTACCAAGAATCACAAAATGTTTTTTTCGAAAGGATATTAAGGGATATAAAAAATGGCAGGAAACCGTCGATCTTGTATTGGGTTTACTGTTTGAAAAATATAGTGCCTATAAAAAAATCAGTCATAAAAATGAATTTTCCAAACGAAGAATCAGAAATTTATGCGGACGATTAAAAGCTGAGGATAAAGATGCTTTTGACAAAATTCTGCCGCGTTCCGGTGAAGTAAATCTTACCGATAGCTATTTAGCTGCATTGAAATTGATGATTGCCTTAAGTAAAGAAAAAACCACTCATCTTAATATAAGGCTCAATGAAGAATTTACAACTTATATTGAGAATTTCTGCGAAGAGGAATGCAATAAATTAAACGATGACGAACTTCTACGAGAGTATTGGACAAATCCACATTATCAAGTGGATTTGTTACTCTAGCGCGATTGTGAAGTCTAACCATGCGGCAGTCGTGGGCAAGATTTCGCGAACTTTGCCCCCCGATTATTTTCGAAAAGGATTGAATCCAACACCCAAATCTCAAGATGGTTTATTGTTTGTATTTCCACGATGCTTCACATTCACCATCCATTCCTTGACTATCACAAAGAGCGAACCTCAAGTCATCGATCCTTTGACTATATTGGTCCATCAGGCAACTTGAGCCCCATACCCCTCGAATAGTTCCTCCAATATAGAAATTTTCTTCCCAGGCGCAATGATCGTTAGTAGTATTTAACCATTCCTCCTGCACTTGTAGAAGGAAGTCATACTGCGATTTATCAAGAACTCCTTTTAATTCAACTATCAATGCATCAAGTTTGTTCTCAATAGCAGTAAGTTTTTGACCAGAGCACATATTCATGTCGTAAGTTGTCATGGCGGTTGAATAACAATCATTGGGATCAAGCGTGGCTCTCGGAGTTGGCGTTTGGGTTAACCAAAGCGTGGTAATGGAAGCTGTATCATTTTGAATTTCAACGATTCGGCCATTTGAATTGAAAGTAACACTACCGTTAACAGATATCAAAACTGTTTCATCATCATAAGAAAATATCTTGGCGTTTTGATAAAGATTGCTGAATTCTTCGATTATGTCTTGGTTAAAAATTACCTCAAAATCGCTCAAAAATTCTTCAGGTTCAAAAATCTTTAGAGTTTCAGAATAAAAATCTTCTTGATCGTTTTTAAAGTAAACCCTGAGAGGATATCCAACCATATCGGCAATAATTTCTTTGTCACCTTTTATCAAAGATTTTGAAAAAAGATCGACATAATACTGATTGTTCCCCTTAAAGGTTGGAGTATTTGTTGGATTAGGCGTGTTAGTTGCAGACGGGATTGCAGAAGGCTCACTTTTAGTACTTGTTGCTTGCACAGTATCGTCAAGATTACTTGGCTGATTATGGGTACAAGCCCCTAGTGTGAATAATAAAACCACAAGCGCGAATAAAAAGAAATTTTTCATTGCAGTTTTCCCCTTTCAATGATTTTGATATTTTTATTGTATATGATTTGCTAGATCATGCAATAATTGGAAGATAATATTCACGATATATTTAAATGATTTTCCCTTGACAAACTAGAATCATTGTTCTAATATATTGGATATTAGGTCACAGCTTCATTGCCGGGTCTTTCACAACTTAATATTTGCATTCGTTTCGTTGGTTCCCACACTTATTAACAACTACAAATAAATAGAAATTATTGGTTTTCGGTGGTTGATTCGTTTTCTTTGCGCGAACTTACCTGGCGCTTACTGCCACATCGTCCTGACGTCCTTCGGGAGTGCAATGATGCACCCCTGAACGAAGGGTACGTGTGCCCGAACAGACCGAAGGGGATTCGAATTCTTCGTTTTCGATATTCTCCTGGTACGAATACGAATCGCTTTTTTGACTTTTTCTACCATTTTTGATCTTGATTATTCGCTTGTTTGCCATTATTTCTGATTCGAATTCTTGGCACGAATCATTCGTCTCCAACTAAAAAATTACTTTTGGTTTTACTTAAAATTTTTTTCGTGTATTTCGTCCTTTCGTGGTTTATGAATTGTTCTTACCCATTTTCAAAAGCCAAACAACAATTCAGCGTATAATTACACAAAATTCTCCATCACTCGGAGGCTGAATGTCCGGTCCAAGACCCGTACGCGCACCCCGCGGCACACAACTCACCTGCAAGAACTGGCAAATTGAAGCCGCATATCGCATGCTGCAAAACAACCTCGACCCCGAAGTCGCCGAGCGCCCCGATGATCTGGTGGTCTACGGCGGCCGCGGACAGGCTGCCCGCAGTTGGGAGGCCTATGACGCCATCATTGACTGCCTTAAAAATCTCGAACCGGATGAAACCTTGCTCGTCCAATCGG
>PNNU01000286.1 GCA_013824385.1 Anaerolinea sp. | reverse complement strand
GTAGCCATTCGTGTCGAAAATTTGGGCAAGCGCTACCGCATCGGCGGGGCGCAGACCTCCTATAAGACTCTGCGCGAGAGTCTGATTTCGGCTGCATCTGCGCCGGTACGTTGGCTGAAGGGCCAGCGCCATGAAAAAAACACGTTTTGGGCATTGCAGGATGTCTCGTTCGAGATCAAGCAGGGCGAGGCGGTGGGTATCATCGGGCGCAACGGAGCCGGGAAAAGCACATTGCTCAAAATCCTCTCGCGTATCACCAAGCCGACTACCGGACGAGTGGAGTTATTTGGCCGGGTGGGATCCCTGCTGGAGGTGGGCACCGGCTTCCACCCTGAACTGACCGGACGCGAGAACATTTACCTCAACGGCGCGATTTTGGGCATGAGCCGCCAGGAGATCATGCGAAAATTCGACGAGATCGTTGCATTTGCTGAGGTTGAAAAATTTCTGGATACCCCGGTGAAGTATTACTCCAGCGGGATGTACGTACGCCTGGCCTTTGCTGTGGCCGCCCACCTGGAGCCGGAGATATTGCTTGTAGACGAGGTTCTGGCAGTGGGTGATGCCGCATTTCAGAAAAAATGCCTGGGGAAGATGGGTGAGGTGGCCCAAGAGGGGCGGACTGTTTTATTTGTGAGCCATAATATGGCGGCGGTATTAAACCTTTGTGACCGGGCGGTGCTTTTGGACTCTGGAAAGATTGTTGCCACAGGTGCGACTGACAATATCGTTCGTCATTATCTAGAAGGTTTGCGGGTCAATGCTCCTCAAGACCTGGCTTCTCATAAGGAACGTCAGGGGCGAGGCAGAGTTCGTTTTATCCGTGTATGCTTTGAAGATGGGGAGGGGAATCCGATAGAGCAAGGAATATCTGGTCAGCCACTTGTAATTGCTCTGGAATATCAAGCCAAGGATGATAGGCCATTGCAAAACTGTAGAATATCTGCTGCTGTCTATGACAGCCTGGGACAAGTCTTGTTTAATTGTTCAAGCGAATTAACAAATAGCGTGCCGATAACTCTGCCGCCTGGGGGCAGTATTCGGTGTGTAATTCCTCGATTACCACTCAGTCAAGGTCAATATCTCGTTTCTCTCTTCATTGAGGTAAACCGAGAGGTTGAGGATTGGATTCAGGGAGCAGCAGCGTTAAGTGTGGTAGATGGTGACTTCTTTGGCACAGGGAAGCTATATCCTGAAGGATGGCGCGGAAAGGGTGTACTAGTTCCTCACCAATGGATTGTAGATCACAAATAGCTGTGCATGACATGGTGTAAACCTGGCTGGTTCCACTTCGTGCTTGGGAAGAACGTACATAGTAAGTTTATAAAAACTGGACAGTGTGAGCAAATTGCTTACGGATATAAACCAAAATGACCTCTGAAAAATTTGATACACCCATTGTTTTTATTATCTTCCAACGCCCCGAAAAGACTTTGCGAGTATTCCAGGCTATTAGAGAAGCAAAACCAGCTAAACTTTATGTGATAGCTGATGGCCCTAAACATCACGATGATGTACAAAAATGTCATGAAACTCGCAAAATAATTGATATGGTCGATTGGGAATGTTCTATCAAAAAAGCTTTCTCAGAAACGAATCTGGGTTTACGGAAACGGATTGTTTCAGGATTGGATTGGGTTTTTGAAGAAGAAGAAATTGCCATTATTTTGGAAGATGATTGCCTGCCGCATCCCACTTTTTTCCGTTATTGCGAAGACTTGTTATCTTATTACAGGGGTGACCAGCGCATTATGCACATCAGTGGGGACAATTTCGCACCCGGCTCTGAAAAAATAAAAGCAAGTTATTATTTTTCCAAATATGCACATGTTTGGGGATGGGCAACATGGCGCAGAGCATGGAGTTTATTTCACTCTTGGGATTTAGAACGCCCTCCCCTGGATACAAAAATTTTCCGGTCACATTCTGAGCGTCATTTTTGGACGAATATTCTCAACAAAGTGCGCGTGGGAACTCTAACCCATACCTGGGATTACCAGTGGGCGCTGGTTTGTCTTGCGCATGAAGGGTTATGTGTAATCCCTAAAAATAACCTGGTCTCAAACATTGGCTATGGAAGTGACGCAACTCACACAAAGCAAGATTCATTTCTTGCCAATATGGCAGTCCAAGACATGCAATTTCCCTTGGTTCATCCAAAGCAAATGAATTGGAACAACCATTTGGATGAAAAAGTTGCCAGAATATTTTTTACCGCCCATGCCTACTCCCCGCTGGGTAAAATCAAGGACTTTTACAAAAATATTCGCTCTAAATTATCCCGCTAAATTAGTCCAAGTTGCCAGCTTATATCCATAATTCTTTACCGAACACGGAGCGGACAAAAAAAGCGGAGAGTGATTTTAGAGATCCGCGCAACTCTGTAAAATCAGTGTCCAAAAAGATTTCGGAGAATAACGATCAAAGAAGCCACTCGGGTTAAAATTATGAAATGTAAAATTTGTCTCTCCAATGCAGATTTGTTTGGGCAAGCCAGGCTGCTTTCAAAATATGATGTTCGTTATTTTCGGTGCGAAAATTGCGGTTTCATTCAAACAGAAAAACCTTACTGGCTGGATGAAGCTTATTCAAATGCCATCACCAAAAGTGATATTGGTTTAATCAGCCGCAACCTGCAAATGGCAGCACATACGAAGCAATTGATTCTAACCTGCTTTGAACCAACAGAGAAATTTATAGATTATGGCGGCGGTTACGGGATGTTTGTTCGTTTGATGCGCGACCAGGGTTTTGATTTTTACCGTTATGACCATCTCTGTGTAAATTTGTTTGCGGATGGCTTCGATGCAACCGCGAATACGAATTATGCTTTATTAACCGCATGGGAAGTCTTTGAGCATCTGGCCGACCCTATGGCTGAGATTGAGAAAATGCTCTCCTTCAGTCGTAATCTTTTTTTCTCCACCTGGTTATTACCTAAGACACCCAAACCATTGAGCGAATGGTGGTATTACGGTCTTGAACACGGGCAACATATTTCGCTTTATTCGCTTGAAGCTTTGCATGTTATCGCCCATAAATTCAACCTAAAAATTCATTACTCGAATGGATTACTTCACTTTATGGGAGACCAATCCATCAATCCCCGTCTTATTAATATCACGTTTGATCACCGCTTAAAGTGGCTGCAAAAAATTATTATGAAACCTGCGCCACCTTCTCTGCTGGAGAGCGACTATCATACCGTGACCGGAAAAATATTGAAATGAAGTCAAGCAGTGTAAAGATTTTTTTACACGACAGCGTGGTTTCCCCTGCAGGACAGCGAGGTGTAAACCGTTATTTTCTAAAGTTTATGCAGGCTGTATGCAGCACTTATAAGGATAGAGTGCTCATTTATTCAGGCCGCAAACTCGCTGTGCCATCCGCCAAAATTATCGCACCGCCTTCAAGGTACGTTCGGCCTGATTTTTCTTACCGCATCAATACGTGGCTGACAAGGTTAGATTCCCCCCTTGCCCAGATTATCGCAAATTCAACATCCGAAGTATATTACAGTCCCTACTTTGGGCAGGTGCGAACAAAAATCCCACAAGTTTACACTGTGCCAGATATGATATATGAAAAATTCCCCGCATATTTTCCAGTTTCCGACAAAAATGTTCGCGCTTTTATTCAAGAAAAACGAGAATGTTTAGAAAGGGCGGCGTTGATTCTGCCAATCAGCCAGAGCACAGCCCAGGATATGTTGGATTTTTATCCACATCTCTCGGCAGACCGTATCAAAGTGGTGTATTTAGGCGTAGATGAGCTATTTTTTGAAAACAGCAGCGCTCAAAAAGATAACAGCAAACCTTACTTTCTCTACATTGGAAACCGCTCGCTGTATAAAAATTTTACTCCCTTTTTGAAAGCGTTTGGAAAATCTGGCTTATCAAGAGAGTTTGACCTTCAGATTGTTTCGCCTGAAAATGCCGCTTTCAGTAACCCGGAGCAAGATGTAATTCGGGAGTTTGGCCTTCTTGAACACTTAAAGATAGAAACGGCTGTTTCTGACAGGCAGCTTCGGGGTAGATATAATCAAGCACATGCATTTATCTACCCTTCAGAATATGAAGGGTTTGGGCTGCCCATTGTCGAGGCAATGGCAAGCGGGACGCTTGTGGTGACATCTGACACATCATCCATGCCTGAAATTGGCGGAGATATTCCGCTTTATTTTAATCCCCACTCACTAGACTCCATGGTGGAAACTTTATTATCAGCAAGCCAAATGCCAGAGTACGAGCGTTCTCATCGTATTCAGAAAGGCAAGATCCGTGCCGCACAATTCTCATGGCAGGCCGCGCAAAATGATTTTATTCAAGCCATCCGCAGCCTTTTATAATTTTGCATCCATCATCCCAGGACGCGCAGGAAAACAAATTAAACATCAGCAACTCAAAAAGATTCACTTGGTTTTTTATACATGGTATAACTTTATGAGTGTCATGTCGCTGGCGGTTTACCAATTCAAACGTGCCAAATCATAATTCTAATGAAACCACCTAAAATTTCAGTAATCACACCTTCCTTAAATCGCGCTGGGATGATTGCTGACGCGATTGAAAGCGTACTTGCGCAAAACCATCCCCATTTTGAGCATATTATTGTGGATGGCGGCTCCACCGATGGCACACTGGAGATGCTTACGAAGTATCCATACCTACATGTGATCAGTGGCAAAGATCGTGGGATGTATGATGCTATTAATCGTGGACTTGAAATCGCCCGGGGTGAGATCATTTGTTTCTTGAATAGTGATGACCTTTTACCTCCCAATGTGTTGCCTATTATTGTCCGCGCGCTGGAGACACAACCCCACGTAG
>PNNU01000285.1 GCA_013824385.1 Anaerolinea sp. | reverse complement strand
AACAACTCTCATTCCTGTAGAAATTGTTACCACAACCCCTGAACCTGTGGCTAACTGGCAAGTCTGGCTTGCTCTACTTTCAGGTAAATAACCCTCTTATTGACTGATTCTCCGAATAGCGATCATAGTCAAATCATCAGAGGGTGGTTCTCCACCGCGAAAATCCTCAATTAAATGATCAATCGAAGATAACAGCTCATCCGCACTGGATGCAGTTGAATTCAAAAGGGTTTCGACCAATCGGGGTTCTGTAAAAAGTTCACCTTCTGAAGAAAAAGCTTCAGTTACACCATCCGTGTAAAACAGAAGTGTTTCACCTGGGTCAAGGATCACCTTTTTATCTTTGTATGCAGCCTGCGCCACCACCCCTAACGCAATACCATCTTTTTCAAGCTTGCTAATTTTTGCCGGGTTAGTGTGGATCAACAGAGGCAGATTGTGGCCTGCATTGGCATATTCCAATGTGCCTGTTTTTGGGTCAAGCAGAGCCAGGATCGCAGTTACAAACATTCCGTTCCTGGATTCGGATTCCAATAGATCATTGACCCGGGCAAGAACTTTGCCAGGAGAGGAAATACTTTGCAATGTGGCACGGATAAGTGTGCGGGTAACCGTCATATATAAGGCGGCGGGCATGCCTTTATCGGCAACATCTGCAATCACCAATGCGATCCGGTTGTCTTTGGTTTCGAAGATGTCGTAAAAATCACCACCCACTTCGCGGGCTGTCTGCCATAGACGACTGATTTGCCAATCTGAATGCTCGGGCAAGCTTTCTGGTAAAAAGGCTTGTTGAATTTGCCTGGCCAATTGGAATTCCCGTTCCATACGCTCCCGCCCGACCATCTCCAGTTTCAACCGTTCATTTTGGATAGCCAGTGTGGTTTGTTGGGCAACTCCACGGATCAATTCGAGCCGTTTGGGATGGAAAGCGGGCAGGATATTTGTTTCTTTGGCGATCAAAGCACCAAAAACCACCCCCTTTATTGATAATGGAACTCCTAATAACCAATTACGGTTGGATGAAAAATCAGTAACATCATTGTGAAGCCATTTTAGAGATTTCCACTCTGATGTTGATACATCAGAACTTTCAAGTGGGCATGTAAGCATACCGATGGCAGTAGTGCTGCTGGCTTGCATAAGGTCATCCAGCAAAGCCATGTCACCAGGGGCATAGGCTTGATTGATAAGTTCATCCGTTTCAGAGTGAGTTGGCGCGATAGCATTTGATGCAACAAAGCAATTTGACTTTTCATCAAACAGATAAATGACGCAGGTATCCACACCAATTAATATTGGCATTAAGTGAACGATGGTGTCAAGAATATCATCCAGTTTATTTTGACTGACGACCGCTTGTGCAACCTGTAAAAGAACAGCCGTGATATAGGCTTCCTCCTGCCGGCTTTCAACCAGGCGGATATTATCCAGGGCAACGGAGGTTTGACGGGCAATTCCTTGTAAAATGGCAAGTGTTTGATCATTGAAGGTGTTGCGGATGCCAAACTCTCCCGAGCTATTATGCGATACCAGGAATCCTCCGAGGATCTCACCGTGGGAGAGCAGGGGAATGAGCACCAAAGTGCAGGTTTCTGTATCATGGTTTAAAGAGGTCAAACCTAAATCAGAAACAGGATCATTAATGAATACCGGTTCCTGGGTAAGACGCATTTTTAAAAGTGAAAGCGATTGGTCATCTTTCAAGATTTTTTCTTCTTCATTCGGATAGAACCCATACCAGGCTTCAAGGTGGCTGGTATTCTCAATTTTATCCCTGAGGAAGATGGCACATTGATTGATACCCACCAACAATGGAGTCAGTCGTACCATAGTAGATAGAAGTTCTTCCACATTTGTAATGGATTGCATGGCTTCAGCCACTTGTAGTAGGACTGTAGACGACCATGCATCAGCCTGGGCGTTGGCATATAAGCTGGCATTTTCAATGGCCACGGCCGCGTAGCTGGCAAAGGTCGATGAAATAAGGCTGGCCTCCGAACCGTAACGTCCGGTGGCGTGGTGCGCCAGAGTCAGAACGCCTATCACTTCATCCCCTGAAAGAAGGGGAACGGCAATAGAGGAATAATCCGATGGAAAACCTCCAGCGGCACCTAAGGGACCATAAGGGTCAGAAGGTTTTCTAATAATCGGGATCTTTTGGTCAATGGGAAGGTTCAAAAATTGACTAACCGTTGTTGATTCTTCACGCACAGCGATTACTTTTTTGCGGTTAATACTGCGAACGGCTGCCAGGCGGATGTTCTTTGGCAGGTCATCCGCACCTTCATGTTTATCAAGCAGCCAGATGGCTGAAGCATCACAGGGTAGCGTACTTTCTAGCTGTGTAAGAATACGTTCAAGAAGTTCATCCAACGCCAGGTTGGAAGAGAGCATACCAGCCACATCTTTAAAAGTCTCAGCCACGTTACGGCGCCAGATTTCTGTACGAAAGAGCGTCGCATTACGAATTGATAGAGCAATACCTGAAGCGAGGCCTTCAAACAAATCCAACTGCCCTTTGTTGAAAACATTGGTTTCGTTGGATTGAAGATCCAAAACACCTAAAACGTTATCTCCAAATTTTAGGGGGATGGTCATTTCAGATTTGGTTTCATTGGGTGAATTTCGTGTTGGTTTAAAAAGCGGTTCTGTTGAAACATCGTTGGCAAGCATGGATCTGCCTGTTCGCGCCACATGGGGAATCATTCCCAATGGAGAATCCAGGTCAAATGCAAAAGAGTTAATCTTCAGATTCTGAGCACGTTTTCCGCTTCCGGCTTGAAAAATCACTTTTTGACGGCCAGGATGAACGGTGTATATGTGCACCAGGGGAATTGAGAACCGTTCATGGATTACGTTTACTACTTCCTTGAGCAATTGTTCAAGGTCGAGGATTGAAGATAATGCATAATTTATCTCAGCCACAGCGGACATTTGCCTGGCGCGTTCTTCCAGTTTTTCATAGATACGGGCGCCTTCTACAGCCAGTGCAATGTTATCTGCCAGAGTGCGCACTACTAGCAAATCCGTTTCATGAAAAGCGCCAATGACATTACTTTGAACATCCAAAACGCCTAAAATACGGTTTTCCACTTGTAAGGGTAAAACAGCCTCAGATTTGGTGTCGGGAAGATCGGCTAATTCTCTGAAACGCGGTTCCTGGGTTACATCTTTTGCGATGAGCTCTTTTCCAGTTAATGCTACTGTACCAATCAACCCTTCACCCATCTTGATGGTGTAAAGAGATGGTTGTGTGTTTGAAGCACAATCAAGGGAACTTGCTCTAAACTTTAGATTTGTTGAATCATCTTCTACCGTATAAAGCGCTACGTGATAATAATGAAAAGAGCATTGAATCAGATTGGTAACCCTTTTGCTTAGTTCATCCATATCGAGAACATTGGCAACCTGTGAACTCACTGACCTTACCAACGAAATTTGATCGTAGCGCCAATTCTTCAAAACCTCCTGGCGATTGACCTGCATGGATACTGCCACGGTTGCAACGAGGGCTTCTAACAGCTTTTTCTCTTGGTCACTGAATGCATGATCTACAGATCTGCTTGCATACAAGATTCCAAGGGTGTTATTTTGAGTGATTACAGGCAGAGCCAGTTCACAATCACCTGAAGCAGTGACTATTTTGTTTTCTGAACATGATTGCTGAACGATTTGGGGGGCGTTAATGCTGGGTAGAGTGTCAACGTCAGGTTCACCTGGTAAGGGATAGTAAGGTTTTGCCAACCATAAACGTGCAGTACAGGCTAATTCTTTTTCGACCGTTTGCCCGAATTTCTTGCATAATATTAGAGCATTTGGTTGTTTGAGAAGTTCTTCTCCCAAATAGATAAAGTGCTTCCAAAGTTGCAGCGGTTCAAGAGTTGCAATGGATAAAGGTTCAGGTGTTTTTTTCTTGAGAAGGGTCAGGCGGTTGGTGCCGTCAAGGAATTCAAAATGGATATCATCCAAAAGCTGGCACATCATGTAGACACCCAAGCCATGATCCATCCGATCATCCAGATTTGCAGTAACATCGGGTAAGGGCACGCAAGAAGGATCAAAGGACTGGCCATGATCTTCAAGTATGACTTTTATGGCTTCAAATTGGGGAACAACGATGCAGGTGATATCGCCTTTACCTTCCCCCTCGTACGCATGCTCAATAATATTAGAAACAGCCTCATCTACGGCTGTTTCTAAGGAAAATAAATCTACAGGATTGAATCCGATATCTTCAGCGGTATTTCTGACGAAATCAGCGATTTCAGTCAGACTTGCATAGACACCAGGAAAGATTTTTGTTGGCATCGAAAAAGAATCTAGAATGCCCCCACAGCGGCGAGAACATCTGGGAATATTTTGAAGATGGCGGTGAAACCAGCCAAATCAAAAACAGACAAAATATTGGGTGCGAGAGAAGCTAAAACCAACTCTCCACGATTATAACGTTTGCAGTTTTTTAGTGTTGAAATTAATACACGCAGACCAGCACTGGAAATAAAGGTTAGTTCGCTGAAATCCATCACGATTTTGAAACGATTCTCATCAGTGATTTTATTCAATTGGTCAATCAGTGCGGGAGCGGTAGAACTATCCAGTCTGCCGACTACTTTAACCACATCACAGTGTTTGAACTGACTTGAAATAATTTCCATTGAACTGACCTCCACAAAAAATTGACGAATAAATAAGTAGGGTTATTATAACATGTGCAAAAAAGTGGAAAAAGACACGGTTTTTTTGTGGTATGATGTTTTTGAGTGATGCGGGTAGATACTCGACTATTCAGATTTCATCAACTAAAATTAAAAATAGCTTGTTAAGCAACTT
>PNNU01000284.1 GCA_013824385.1 Anaerolinea sp. | reverse complement strand
AAACTGTGCGGAGCTCACTCCGCGGCCGATAAGGTTGCCCGAAAAAAGTTAGGATTTTAGAGGATATCAGTCGTCATTCAAAAACTCCTGGTTGCTTGAGTTAATTATAATGCGAATTTATAAAAAAACCTCCGATTTCTTTTTTGAAATCGGAGGTGTGAAAATAACTCAGTATTTTTTTTATTGGGGAGAGGTGACTGTTACCTGGTTGACCTTTGAAACTTCCATGGTGATGGAGCCGGTGCCGGGTGCAACCACTGCGCTGGCGTCCGCGTTATAGACGTCTTGTGTGTAATCAAGTTGCAGTTTGAGCAATGCGCCGGTTTCCTTGTCAATCCACACCTTGCCAGTGCCGGTGAATTCACCAAGACCAAAGGCTTTCATGCTGGCCAGCAAAGCCGCATCCGCCTTGGCCGTGTCGAGTTCATAAGCGATTGCCTTGCGGCCATCCACTTCTTCAATGTCCAATTTGCCTGCATAGACTGAAGTGGTGTAAGCGTAGGGCATTACCACCTGCATCGGCCACATGGCCCATCCCAGGGCAATCTGTCCCATCATTTCCTGCCAGACACCATCCACCAGTTTGTATTCTTTATCGGTGTCGCTGATGATATAGCCTTCTTTGGGGGTGGTTTCTCCGGGGTCGATCTGCAAGATGTGTACGTTTTTGCCGGCCACATCCGCGGAAATGCTGACTTTCTCATTGACCACTGCGGTGTAATCATCGTTAGCTTGAGGCGTATCCAATACCATTTCAAGGTGATACGATTCGAAGACACTGGGGGTGTCAGTCGTCCCAAGCAGGATATTGAGCGCCCCGCTCAAGTCATCCTTGGAGGCGGCTGCCACAGCGGAATTGTCCTGCGGTTCGCTGGCGACTTCAGTGGATCCTGCGGCTGATGGGTCGTCTGACCCGGTGGATGCCACATCAGATTTTGCTCCACACGCAGTGAGCAGAAGTGTGGCGATCAGTAAAACCATTAAAATTCTTTTCATTTTTTCTCCAATGTTAGGTTTAAGTGGGGTTATTATAATCCCTAGCTGGATTAGGTTTCCATCTGCAAGCATGTACAACTTCCTGTAGTTTTTTGAATTTTGTCCATTTTTTACCCGATCTTCATAATTACTTCACAATTAATCAATAAAATGATTAGTATATTAGTGAATCTACTTGGAGGCGAATATGAAAAAGTTATCCATCGTTCTTGTTCTCATTGCGGTTTTACTCTCAGCGTGCAACCTGCCACAAGCTGAGATAACAAACATACAAAATTCTGCGACTCAAGATATTGAACCAATACCAGTTCAAACCGATACTCCAATAACGAACCCGACTGGTACCACCGATGCTTTACTCGAACCTGTTCTTACTGAAACAGAAATTGTTTCACCAGTGATACTCTTCTCTATCGGTATGCACGTGGAACCCTATGGCGAATCCATGCAAGGATTTGTGGCCAACAATAAAGGGGATTACAACGACCTCGCATTTTTCAATCTTCATTCCAACTATATTCGCACTGTAGCTGAAATGGTAGCCAGTCATAGCGGCCTGATGACCATCCAAGTGCAGTCGCCTTTCACTGAAGAAGTGATTTTGACTAACAGTACAATTCTGAAAGACCTTGCTGGGATGGGATTTGAAATTGCCCTTCATTTTCATGAAGACGCCCACCTGGGTAAAAAATCCGCCTCGCTTCCAGTTGAAAAATGGTGTGAGGTGATGCGTGACGAGGTCAACCTGATCAAGGTTGCCAGTGGTGTGGATAAAGTGAATTACTGGAGCGGTGGTAATCTCTATCCACGCATCTACCAGGCAGCGGCTTGTGCCGGACTTTCGGTGAATAGTGATTGGAAGAGCCCTGAAACCCAAACCACGGATATGTCCCTTCAGGGTATCAATCCCTGGCGTCCTTCCGGCGGTACGGATGGCATGGATTTCACACGTATCTCAACCTACGACCCGATGGGCAAGATCGTCTTTTTGCCTGAAGGTCAGTTTGATCGGGAAGATATCCTGGCAATCAAAGGATCAGAAGCCGCAGGTGGGGATGAAGCCTACTTTGCTTACCTCGAACAAAGCTTGTTGAATTCCCTAAGCATGGCCAGTGCTGATAAGGTGAATGTCTTCCACTTCACAGTGCACGCCGCCGAATTCCGCGGCGACCCTGCGGCGCCTTTTGCCGTGTTGGATAAATTCCTCACGGAAGTGATTGATCCGCTGGTGGCCAGTGGCCAGGTGCAGTGGGCGACCTTCTCACAAATGGCAGAGGCCTTTGAGGCATGGGAATTGGAAAATCCAGGAGTTAATCCACGTTAGGAAGATCTAATGGTAACGGAGACTTGAGTCATGAAAAAACTTTTCTTTCTTCTTCTTGTCCTTTTCTTCACCCTTGGATGCAGCTTTTCTTTACCAACAGTGGTTGATACCTCAGAAGTTGAACCTGAGATTACTGCAACTCTGCCAGATTCTATTTTGAGCAGTACAACAGAAACTGATGATTCAACCGCCTCTACGGAATTTAACCAAACCAGTTTAGGTACTACAGTTATAGATATTACCTACTGCACAATGGAGGATGTAGCTTTGCAGATGGATATCTATTACCCGTCTACTTATGAGTCTAAATGGCCTGTGGCGATGTATGTTCACGGCGGTGGTTGGCGCTCAGGTGATAAAACTCAAGGTATTAGAATGCAAGACGTGGAAGAATTAAGGAAAAGTGGATTTTTAGTTGTGTCTGTAAACTATCGCTTAGCTCCTGAATATAAATTCCCGGCCATGATTGAAGATGTCAAGTGCGCTGTTCGATACTTGCGCGCTTATTCAGATGAATATAATCTTGACGCACAACATATTGGGGTTTGGGGCAGCAGCGCAGGCGGACACCTAGTGGCCTTACTTGGAACCTCGGACGTAAGTGCGGGATGGGATGTTGGTGAATATCTTGACCAATCCAGCAGGGTTCAGGCTGTTGTCGATTTATATGGTCCGACCGATTTTACACAGAAATTTGAGGGGGGAGACGCTGAAATTCAACATGAAGTCTTCGGAATGAACAAATATATCGAAGCCTTTGCCTTGGCTGCAAGCCCGGTTTATTATGTTACCCCGGATGACCCCCCGTTTTTGATGATGCACGGTGCTGAAGACACATTGGTTCCGGTGTCTCAATCTCAAATCCTCAATGAGCGTTTGCAACAGGCAGGTGTACAAAGTGAGTTGGTGGTTGTTCAAAATGCCGGGCATGGATTTGCGCCAGTGGATGGAAAAATGGCTTCACCAAATCGAAAACAAATAACTCAACAAATGGTTGAATTTTTCATTGAGACTCTACAATAATATTCTCTTACCGGATTAGCCTCTTGATTTGTCAGCAGATAATCGAAGAATTTAGAAATTGGTCTAAAAGAATTTATACAAAAACACAGACCCCCGTGGATTTCGATTGCGGGGGTCTGATTGAGATTTATTCCTTATTTAGAACTACATTTAGTATTTCGCCTATAATTATATACAGTTTGAGTTTTTGAAAATATCAGAAATTACTTAGATGCAGATAGAAAATGGGGTGAAGAAGTAATTATGGTCAAACAACAATCGTTGATTCAAATCCAAATAGACCTTCAATCTGGTAATCTTGGAAAAGCCCGAGATCGCTTGCACGGACTCATTCAAACCTACCCGGATGACCTGGAATTGAGATCAAGATTGGCTGAAATTTATTTGCAATTGCAATTGCCTGAGATGGCCGGCAGGTATTGGTATCTCAATGAAAATAAAAATGAACGGATGACTCAGGCCTGCAGTATCTTTGAAGAGCGCTTTAACCATGATCCTTTGCAAATGCTGTTCGCTATAAAATTTAAAGGGGATGTGGCTGGAATTGCGGAATCTTTTGCTGGAAAAACTCTATTGGAACTTCATCAACAGGCCAAAGAGAAGTATCAATGGTATGAGGATTTTCGCCGAAAAGGGAAATTGAAATTCACTCAATCACAGCCAGGAAAGGACACCCCCACACAGAAATTTTGGGGGAAGATTGTCAAGTGGGTATTAATCGGCTTGCTGGTTTCAATTCCAATTTTCTGTGTGATTGGCGTAATCAGTGTGATTAAGTCACTGGTTTGAATAAGTTGATATTGCTTTTTTTGATGGATATAAACTGCAAAATCCTTGTATTTCTAATCGAATAATCGTAAAATAATATATAACGAAATTACGAAATTCGTAAATTATGAGGATGACATGACTGATAATTCAGTTTTACAAATAAGAGAGAACGGACAAATCACTTTGCCCACATCTGTTCGCCGCAAGACAAACTTGAAGGCGGGTGACCTGTTGGATATTAAAGTGGAAGACGACGGGTCGATCCGATTAACCCCGCAGATGGCAATTGACCGTTCCCAGGTTTACTTCTGGAGCAAGCGCTGGCAAGCGGGAGAGCATCAGGCTGAAGAAGATATCCAGGCTGGAAAAGTGGGAAAATTTGACAACGTTAATGACCTGATCAACGATCTGGAATCAGAGAAATGATCTTCGTCCGCACCGAGCGCTTCAAGAAAGCCTTCCAGTCTTTACCGAAGGAGATTCAGAAAAAGACTGTGCGGGCTTTGCGTTTATTGGCAGAGGATACCTTTTATCCGTCATTGGGGGTCAAAAAGGTGCAGGGCGCGCCGGGGATTTGGGAAGCCAGGATTGACCTGAAATACCGCATGACTTTTCAATTGGACGAAGAGGAAGGCAAGACAATCTGCTTGCTTCGTAATGTGGATAACCACGACGAGTGTTTGAGAAACCCTTAAATAATAAAAAAATAACCCCCCGCGG
>PNNU01000283.1 GCA_013824385.1 Anaerolinea sp. | reverse complement strand
GTTTCTGGGGGTCTATTGCGTATTGATCAATGCTCGCCAATTTTCGATATTATCAGACATGTTGTGATTGATACTTACACTCGCTATACCTAAATTGAAACCATTAATAATATAAATAGTTAAACCATCATAAATATCAATATCATTGAAATTAGAAAATACGACTTCAGCATATTTTGGCAGATTTATAATCGATTCTTTTTCATTATATTTTCCCTTTACCCATAAGCTAACGACCAAAGTTCGCTTTTTAATTACTCCATTCATGGTTGTGGTCTTATCATTGATGCCTGTTGTGAGGACTTCAGGATAATTAGCCAGTGATGAGTTTGCTTGGGTCATTGAGTCAAACGGAATACTGGATATTCGAGAAAGATTGATGAAAGAGATCACTCCCACTGAAATGATTACAATACCAAACCAGATTCCTGAGATAATCCAATGAATTTTTGCACTACAGGGGAACTTATCTTTTGGTTCAGATTTTAGGTTTACCACATAAGTTGAGAGAATAAGGTCATGAAGACCTTGCCTGGCGCCGCGATTAAAAACCATCGTATAGAGAATAGCGCCGCCAAAACCAAAGACAAAAACCGATGAAATTATTGAAAGATCAAAAGAGCCAAATTTTGGAAAAGGAAAACCATTTAAGAAAACCGGCAATTGCAATAAGGCAATACGAAATAATGAACGCCATAGGCTGATTGGCTGGTTATTTTCATTCCGTACGGCAATACCAAGTATTTTCTTCCCGAGTGTTTGGCCATGCCCTAATTTGGAGTTTAATATTCCAAAATAAGGAAGAATGAACAGTAACCCGAAGGGTTTGGCATAGGGGCCAAGTTCATACAACGGGTTGGAAAGGATTAACCCAATGAGTTGTCCTACTATCCCAAGAATCATCGAATCAATGAAAAACGCAAAAAACCTGCGCCAAAATCCTGCGACAGCAGGAAAATTGATCGAAATAACAGGTGGAATAGGCAAAACTCGTTCGGCGGTTAAATCGGACATTGAATTACCCCTCATTTATGAATTTGTTCAAACCATTATACCAATTACTTGCAAATTGAAAACGATATGCCTTTTGTTACTGATCAAAAACCGGGGATTTTTCAAAATCCCCGGTTTCTAGGGTTAAATGATATCAAACATTCAACACTAATCCAGTTTCAACTCCCAAAAACCCACATCTAACCACTGGTTGAACTTAAAGCCGCACTCGCTGAAATGCGCGATCTTCTTGAACCCCATCTTCTCATGCAGCGCCTCGGATGGCGGGTTCGGCACCGTAATGCCCCCCAGCGCCACATGGAACTTGCGTTTCTTGAGTTCCTCGAGCAGCGCGGAGTAGAGCGCCGTGCCCAGCCCTTTGCCGGTGACGCCATGCTTCAGGTATACCGTGGTTTCAGCCGTGAAGCGGTAAGCCACCCGCGTGCGGAATGACGAGGCATAAGCATAGCCCAAAATCTCGCCGTCCTCCTCTGCCACCAGGTACGGATAGCCACCCTCCAACACGTGCCTTATGCGCCCGGCGAACTCATCCGCAGTCAGGGGAGTCTCTTCAAAAGTGATCACCGTGTTGGTGATGTAAAAGTTATAAATATTGACAATTGCTTCTGCATCTGCTTCCGTGGCGGATCTGATCATGGTTCTCTCCCTGTGAGATTAATTTGCTTTCTACTATATCGCACTTTAATCAAAATCGGAAATCTTTTCCAGATTTCCGATTATTGCGCTGGTTCTGAAACCCTGAGAGTCTGGTTTTGACTTAGTTCTTCAATCCCGGAAGATTGGAAACAGATTCGCTGGGTTTGTTTTTTACCTAACATTATCACCGCAAAGTAATTATCCAGTAGTAATCGGGTTTCCCTAATCCTTAATCCTTAATCCCTTTCTATTTTCTTCACACCATAACGCAGTAATAAGGAAAGCCCCAACCCCTGCCAAAACCTTCATCAACTCAATTGGAATAACAGGCATCCTCCATGCAAAATATTGCACGAACCTCCAACCGTAAAGCCCTGACAGGCTGATGGCCGCAGCCAAAAATAAAAGATTTTTTGGTTTCATACTGACATCATCATCCCCTAAAAAATGGTTTAACACCAGAAAAAATATTCCTGGCAATCCGAGCCCGGGGCCAAAACTGGAGAGAAATTCGAGAATAAACCTGGCAAATGGCTGTGGATTCACCAGACCAAGCCGTACAGGGAGTGAAATCAATACAAACAACACGCCAAGGAAGATCAAAATGATTGAGGTTCGAACATACGGTTTTTTCATCAAGACCTCAGAAGATTTCTTTAAATTATATACAAAGAACCAAAAAATGTTTTATAGATTATTAATCACTAATCACTGATCTTCCCCCCCACAACCCCAACCCAAGCACAATCGAGCCGCCCAGCAGTGTGGCCACCAGGTCCGCCGAGTCGATCGGATACTTCCAGAAGAAATATTGCAAGAACTCCCAGCCGAACAAGCCGGCCTCGCTGATGAATGTTGCGATGGTGATCAAGTTGGCAGGGCTGATCTCTTGTTCCCGGCTTTTAACATACCCACTGACCGCCACGGATAAAACGCCCGGCAGCCCCAGCCCCGCGCCGAAATTGGGCAGCACGCCGAAGACGAACCCCACCCATGACCGCGTATCCACCAGGTTGGGTCTCACAAAATGCGTCAGCAGTACCAATCCCATGCCCACCAGGGTACAGATGTATAGAATGCGAGTTTGTTTATTAACAGTCATGTTCATGTGTTCAAATATACCCTAATTAACAACAAACCTGGGAATCGCTTGGGTATTAGAACCCCCGGAGTCTGGTTTTAAGACTCCGGGGGTTTGCTCGACAATCACTATATCATTTAAATTATTTACTCATTGTAGACTTCATCAATCTGTTGGTTGCCACTTTTTTTTCTTTTTCCATTGCAATTTATTGATCAAATTAAACACATTACTGGCATCATTAACCAATTCGAGTTTAGGTTCATCGTTTTTGTGTTTTGAAAAGTAAAACTTGGTGACTATATCTTTATCAACCCAGGATTCTTCAATACCATTTCCAAAATATATTGTTCCTTTTCCATTTCTGTAGAGGTGGACATTAATTTTCTGGATCGATTCAAGGTCAATTGACCTTGTTTTAGATTTTATCTCGTTAGATTTGATCATAATTCTTTGATTGGTAATGGCATAAGCCTTGTTTCTACGCTTGCTTGGCTCGATGACTAACTTATTACTCAAACTGATTAAAACAGGAATACCGATAATACTTAGAATTATGATAATAATGCCAATTTCCAATAAAGTAAGCTCTGTTTGATTGTTTATTATTAGTAGCACTGGAATCAATAATATAAAAGTACGGCTTGGAACAAAGTAGCCAATATCTTTGCGGTCAAATAGATACCCAGGGAAGGGTTTACCACACCAAATCAACTTTTCATCCGGATCCAATTCATCTACAAATTGATTTACAATATTTTCATCCATATTTCCCCTCACACTCTTATATACCAATAATTATAACAAAACCCGGAAATCTCACATTCGACTCCCGGGTTTCCTGATTACTGATTACTGATTACTGATTACTGATTACTGATTACTGATTACTGATTACTGATTACTGATTACTGATTACTGCTCTTCCTCATCACCAACGCCACCCAATCCCCTGAGTGACGCTCTTCAACATAAGTCAATCCATGATTCTCCGCGGATTCTCTGACTCCCGCGCCCTGTTCCTCGAGGATGCCGGCCAGGATGATCACGCCGCCCGGGCTGACCAGATCGGCCATGCCACCGTCAAACAAGCGGATCAGCACCGGTGCCAATATATTGGCCAGCACCACCGGCGCCTGCTTGAGACTGAAATTGCCCGCTTTGATCTCATCCACGGAACCCACACCGCCTTCGGTGCGTTCTGCCACACCGTTGGCTTCGCAAGCCTCAATCGTAGATCTGACGGATTCCTCGTCAATATCCACGGCGAGGGCGTGGCTGGCGTTCAATTTAAGCGCGGCAATCGATAGGATGCCCGATCCGCAGCCCAGGTCGATCACCGGCTGCCTTTCTTGCGTGTAGTCTTCGGTCAACTCCAGGCATAATTGCGTGGAGGGATGCGTGCCGGTGCCAAAGGCCATGCTGGGGTCGATCTTCACTGCCAGGCGCGAGAAATCGGTCTGTTCCACCCAGGCGGGCAGAATGATCAGCTTCTTGCCAATCACGATGGGATGGTAGTGTTCCTTCCAGGCGGCCATCCAGTTTTGGTCGGCGATTTCTTTGAATACCGGCTGCGGCAGCGGACGGATGGCATTTAGATAAAACAGGGCTTGTTCCAGCTTGGCGCGTTTTTCTTCTAGTTGATCATCAATTGAGAGATAACCATAAACCTTCATGGGGCCGTAAGGCGTGCCCAGGTCTTCGGCATCGTTATATTTTACGTTCTGTTCCACCACCACACCGTTTGCAGCATAGCGGTCCAATATTTCTGCCACAGCTTCGGCCAGTTCGCCATCCACGGTGAGAGAGATTTCAAGCCATTTCGCGTTATCCACCAAGCACATCCTTTAGAATATCCATGAAGCTTTTTTCCTGTGGACGAACTTCCGTGCCCAGGGTGGTTGCCAGTTGTTCAAATAACTTGCGTTGATCAGCCGTCAGATTTTTGGGTACATCCACATTCACCACCACCATTTGATCGCCGCGCGCCGTAGAACGCAAAATCGGGCTGCCTTTGCCGCGCATGGTGAATACCTTGCCTGGCTGGGTACCTGAGGGGATAACCAGTTTGGCATTACCGTCCACGGTGGGCACTTCAAGTTCAGCGCCCAACACGGCCTGGGCGATGTTGATGTCGAGGTTCAATATAATATCATTGCCCTTGCGTTTGAAGAACTGATGGGCTTTGACCTTGATTTCAATATACAAGTTGCCGGTAGGA
>PNNU01000282.1 GCA_013824385.1 Anaerolinea sp. | reverse complement strand
TGGATTAAAAGGATATTTCGCGGGTTTTACTACGGAAGAACAAAGTAAGCACCAATCCTGCAGCGAAACCGCCGATGTGTGCCATGTAGGCAACGCCGCCAGTAGCGGTTGCGTCTGAAAGAGTTCCCAATCCGCTGACCAGTTGGATGACGATCCAGGCGCCAATTACCAGAAGCGCGGGCAGACTAACGATCCAGGCTGCCAATAACACACGCACCCGTCTGCCGGGGAAGAGGATCAAGTAAGCAGCCAGTACGCCGGCAATCGCCCCGGACGCCCCCAAAGTCGGATATTCGCTAAACATGGATATGGAGTATTGGGCCAGCCCCGCTGCCAGACCGCACAGCACATAGAAAACCAGGAACTTAAAATGACCAAAACGGTCTTCAACATTGTCGCCAAAGATTAAAAGGTAAAGCATATTTCCACCGAGGTGGAGCCAGCCGGCATGTAGAAACATGGAGGTAAACAAGGTGATGAAACCTCCAATTGGGCTCGATAAAATGCGGGCAGGCACAAAAGACCAGGCATAAATGAAGGCGTCTCCTCCCGCTAATTCCAGCAGGAAAACGAAAATATTAAGCGCGATCAGTGCGTAAGTCACGATCGGAAAAAGTCTGCGTTGTGAATTGTCATCACCGATAGGCAGCATGATTTACTCCTTTATGACAATAATCAAATTTCAATCAAGTATAGGTGGTTTCATACCAGACTGCAATTGATTGTCTTGCTAATAAGAATACAAAAAGCCTGGCAAAAAAACCAGGCTTTCATCTAACAGAACTGATGTGGCTCTTATTCCACATCCTTGGATGTAACATCAATTACATTTTCCTGGTCGATCCGTGGACCGGGTTGAGCTGATTTCTTGCGAAAGATCAACGCTCCCACAACGGCGAGCACGAGGATGATAAAAACTGCTGCGACAACGAACACAATCAATAGTAAACTCAACATTCCATACTCCTGGTAAACAAGTTTGTTTCTATGGTTATTTACGTTGATTTGATGAACCAGGTTGCATTTTATCATCTGTGGATGCATCCTTCGGTTTTACGCACTCGATTGGAAAAAGAGATGTCGGAGGAAGATTCACCATAAAAAAAATCAGAATAAAACGAGTGGGGCACCGGTCCACTCGTTTTATTCTGATTACACTGAAGCATCACAACCTTTGAAGGAGGAGAAATACAATTAATTTATAACCTCATCCAAACAAGCGAGATATAAAATTCACCCAAAAAAGGTCTAAAAAACCGTTAAATCCATTCCTGTGTATTATTACAATCCAAGTTTTGGAAAGAACGTGGCTCCCAAGACTAAGACTGACGCGATAAAGATCGCCACGGATCCAATGATCGTAAACCATTTCTGAAATCCATTGTTAGCGTACTTGCCCATCAAGCCTTTGTCACTGGCCAGCTTGATTAGATAGTAAAACACTAGCGGTAGGGCGATAGCATTAATCGTTTGGGTAGTAATTGCTAAATTAAAAAAGGATACATTTGGGAACATGACTATGATGGTGGCAACCACCAATTGGGCAATGAAAATCAAGTAGAAAGATTTGCTTTGCTTGTAGTTCGAATCCAGACTGCCCTGCAGACCAAAGAACTCGGCAAAGGCGTAAGCTGTGGATAGCGATACAACGATCAACCCCATGAAGCCTGCATTGAGAATGCCAAAAGCAAACAAAGTCCCGGCCAGTTCACCTGCGAACGGCTTGATTGCCAAAGCCGCGGTTTCACCCGAGGTCAGCGGAATTTTATTGACAAACAGGGTGGCGGCAGTGGCAACCACCATGAAGAAAGAAAAGAAATCAGTCAGGAACGCACCCACATAGGTTTCAAGTTGCGAATAAACAATGTTTTTTGCTTCAATATTCTTGTCGTATGCAAAGCTGCTGATAAAGAACTGACCCCATGGGGTAATGGTGGTTCCCAATACGCCCATGCCAATCAACAAGTAATTTCGCATGTAGGTTGGGTTAAAATCCACACCGTGAGGCCAAAAAATATTTGAAATGGCTAATCCCCAATCCGGCTTGGCTTTTACCGCGGAGATGATATATGCCAGATAAAAGAGGCTGGTGATTAGCATGATTCCCTGAGTCAATTTGTAGTTACCTTTGGTAACGACCACGACAGAGATCAAAACGATCAAGAAAACAAACGGGATGGATGGCAGATTCAGCATGGCGCTGGTAACCTTCACTGCCGCCAGTTCAGTGGTGATTGTTCCCAGGTTGGCGATGAGCAACGCCACGAAGATGACCAGAGAGATCTTCACTCCAAACCGTTCGCGGATCAGGTCAGCCAGTCCGCGGCGGGTGACGAGTGTCAAACGCATGCCCATCTCTTGTGTGACTGCCAGCAAAAAGGTGATGATCAACAAGATGAACAGCACCGGATAGCCCAAAGTGGCGCCAGCCACTGAGTAAGTCGCTACGCCACCGGCGTCGTTATCGGCCATCGCCGTAATGGTAGCCGGGCCGAAAACGCCAAAGAATAAAATGAGCGGCCGGATCATTGGCAGGCCAGCCCACCTTTTTAAAGTAATGCGGAGGGATCGTTTCATCATCGATGGTTCCTCCTTTTATGCGCGGTTGTAATAGTAGAAGCGAGGCAGTTTCTTTTTCCACGCGGTGGGGATGATCTTGTCAAGCGCGTCATCCGCGGTCACCATGCCTAACAACCGATTTTCATGGTCCACGATAGGGATGGTCAACAAGTTGTATTTTGCGATTAATTGTGCCAATATCTCTTGTTTGGTGAGAACACTTGCCGACACTACCTTTTGATGCATAAAGCTCGAAACCAGGGTGTTGGGTTTAGCCAATACCAGGTCGCTTAATGAGAATACACCCAGCAAATGTTCTTCTTCATCCGTTACGTAAACGTAGAATATGGATTCGGCATCTGGTTCTTGTGAACGGATAGCTTCAATCGCCTTGGTCGCGGTCAATCCAGGCCGGATGGAAGCAAAATCAGTAGTCATAATGCCGCCCGCCGTATCTTCAGGATATGAAAGCAGCATCCTCACATCTTTGGCTTCTTCGTCTTCCATCAACTCCAGCAGATCTTCACTGCGCTCTGCCGGAAGTTCTGCCAGCAAGTCAGCAGCCTCATCCGGAGACATTTCTTCGAGCACATCAGCCACTCTCTCATCTGACATTTCTTGCAGCAGAGAAGCTTGGAACTCAGGTTCCACTTCTTCTAGTGCATCAGCCAGGTGCTCGATATCCATCGAATCCAGCAGTTTGCGGCCTTCTTTATGATTCATGTCACTTAGCAGTTCAGCCAGGTCAGCCGGGTGCAAATCACGGATCTTGTCGCCGGGGACTTTTAGGCGCATGAATTGGTCGTGTACCAGTAATTCCACAAAATCCCATGATATTTTGTTCTTGGTGGCGTCTCTTAAAAAGACTTTGTTGATCCATTCCGCCAGTTTGGTCATCCCAACCCGGCGCAGAATGCCGGTGGAACCAATATCTACATTGGATACGTAATAATTGCTGTTGACCTTGGTGATCTCAAGATCATTCACCCGCACTACGCGGATGCCGTTCGTGTCAATGATTTGTTTATCCAACACATCATCTATCAGCTTGATTTCATTTCCATTCAGAACATGAGTTTTAAGCTTGTTTTGTGGATGTGCCAATGATATTTCAGTAGCGAAAAGAACGGTGACTTCGCTAAAGGGATAAATTGATTTTTCGGTTTTATTGACTACTGATATGCTGTTCAACTGTGGATGCGGAAATTCAGGTTTTTGAATTGCCAACACCTCATCAAGGTGCCCCAGGGTTTTCCCCTCAGAATCTACTACAACCCTTCCAATTAATTGACTGATGAATGGCATCGTTATACCTCCTATTTATGACTTTTCAAATTAGGAGCCGATTAAAATAAAAACCGGCTGGTCGATTAAGTACCAGCCGGCAATGTGCTATTGTCGTTTTAGATCAGAAGGATCTGATCAATCTGGTACCCTATGAGAGCCGTATGACTGGGTTCGAAGTTGAAATACACTGCAGGTATTCATGCAGTTGTTTTTCATCATATTCAGTTTTGCGACTCTGTTTGCAACGAACGTGGATAGCTCAAAAGCTTCCCGGCAACTTAGGGGAGGCACGTCTTTTGAGGTACCCGTCTCTTCCAACGGCATTGTGGACCTTTCTTCTGAGATGATTATCAGCAAATTAAATTTACTACGCTGCTATTTTAGTTTTTAAGCCTGACTAAGTCAAGATAGAGCCGTCAAATGGAACTATTAAATTGAATCTTTATTTCGAAATAGAGAAATTTTGACTGTCGGTTGTTTGAGAATCCAAATTAAAACCGGCATTTAGCAAGACTTTTTGTGACGCGAAATTATTAGCCAACACGTTTGTTGCGGTTACCCTGGTGCAGTTGTCATGTAAAAATGCCCATGTAACGAGAGCTCTGACTGCCTCACTCATGTAACCCTTACCGCGGAATTTTTCATTTATTCCGTATCCGATTTCAACTGACCCGGCTTGATCTGGTGAACCTTTAAATCCAACCAGGCCTACACCTGTTTTTTCCTCTTTAACCACGATCAACCAATAAGTAAACCATTCATAGAATTCGATTGGAGTCGCACTCATTTTTTTGATTTTCATCTTTACTGCTCTTTGTACGACACCTTCAAATAGATTAAGCTCAAGCGGAGTGGCTAATGATTTGGATAACCCTTCGATCGAGGTCAATCCAACATTTAAATGGTTTATTGATAATGGCAGGAGTTCAAGACGTGAAGTTGTGATCATTTTTTCCTTCCACGTGTTAATAAGGTTAGGGTGAAGTTTAATTGTTCTGCATTTGAATGTCAAAGGGAACAATTCAATAACTTGAAACGTCAAAAAGCCATAAATTGGAGTGTTATAATCTCAAAATGGTTCACGTGAAACGTTCCCGTCAAATCTCTCCCATTATGCAAATTTTGATTGCTTTGGGTTCGGGTCTGGC